>JAJBVC010000128.1 GCA_020860025.1 Clostridiales bacterium
CTAGTTGGAGCAAATCAAAAACAATAACAACTAAATAGTAAAATTAACTAAAGAAAAAGATAACGGACTATCCGACGAGTGTCGGGCAGTCCGTTTTTTAATATAAAATAATATAAATAAGTTATTTGATTTTTTTTATTTTGTTGCCTTTGACCAAATAAGCATTTTCAGCAAGGTCAATCATCGGCTTATCAAACATATTATCTGTATAAAAACCGTCTATAGTCTGATTACCGAATGTTTTGAGAAATTCCGTCTTTTTATTACTGCTGAAATTCAGATATTCAACCTGAAGCGTTTGTTCATTAACTCTTGAACAAATGCAATGCTCAATGCCCATACGCTCGCAAACATCTTTCATCATCAAATTAAATGATGCTGTGAGTATAACGTCATCAGGATGCGGTTTGTACCAGCTTTTAATTTTATGGATATGACTGTCCCAAAAGTCCGAAACCATTTTTGACGGATTTGAAAACGAGGTGAGGTAGTCTCCTGAATATTTAATGACTGCGTCTTCCAAATCCTGCATTGTTGTTTTGCCACGTTTGTAGTCAATTAGATGAGCAATAACCGTGAAAATATATTTTGCAACTTTTGGATTGTAGCGAATGCTAAACAGATAAAAGTCAAAAACACTTTCTCCATCGTAAATCGTATTGTCAAAATCAAAGACACGCATAAATATCACCGCTATTCACAAAGTAATTTTAAAATTTCTTCCTTTGAGCAAAAACCGACAGAACTTTTGACAGCTTTACCGTCTTTGAACACCATTAGAGTCGGTATGCTTTCCACCTGATATTTTCGTGCTGTATTGGGCGCAGTATCAACATCAACTTTGAAAACTTTATATTCTTTTGATATTTCTTCAACAATCGGTGCAAGCATTTGGCAAGGAGCACACCATACGGCAAAAAAATCAACAAGAACTGTTCCTTTTGAATTTAAAACCTCATTTTCAAAACTGTAATCATCAAGTGCAGTAAGAGACATATTTATCTTCCTTTCAAATAAAAACAAACCATTAATCAGCATTAGTAAGTTTGCCCGAATTTTCTGCAAATCTCAGTTAATTTATGATAACATAAAAATTCTTATTAGTAAAGTATGCCCTCCTTTTAATTGACGTGATTTTTTGAATATGCTATAATTATATCATAAATTGAAAGGCGGAACCGATATGAGTGAGGCAGTAACCGAAAATGAAGTTTTAGACAAACTTGCTTATACAAGAAAACGCTATCTTTCTCCAAAAGAAATTGCTGCATATGTTCTTGTAAATTTTGGGCAAAAAAATCTTAGCCAGTATGTTAATGTTTACAAGGAATTTTTTATGATTCAGTTTTTAAAACTGAATACAACCGCATATGCGCATATAAATCTTTTTGCGTCAATTTACGATGCTGTCGACGACACACTTTCGGGCCTTATTATTGACAGAACACGTACAAGGTGGGGAAGAATACGTCCATTTTTTATTTTGCCTTTACCGCTGTGGATTTTAGGCGGATTTATGATGTTCACTGCACCTGATATAAGTTCAACTATGAAAGTGGTTTGGGCGGCGGTTGCCATTGTTCTTTACGGGCTTGGTATGAGTTATTTCGGTGCATGGGGACTTATGATGTATAACATTACACCGAATGTCAATGAACGTAATAATCTTATAACGACAACAAAATTTTTCGAACTGTTCGGTGACTGGATTCCGTCGTTCGTACCGATTTTTGTACAGTTTTTACCTAAGCTTAATCCGAAAATTACAATGGAGGGCGTATACAGCGCATTCGCATACTTCATAATCATTATGGCGGCTGCTTTTTCCGTCTTCGGCTTTTTCAATATGCGTGAACGTGTTCCTTTGCAGTCTAGAGAGAAAATGAAAGAAACATCTGTTCTCAAATCAATTAAGCAGATTTTTACCAACAGGGCGTTGTTTGCGATTATTCTTGCGGATTTCTTTAATAATTTCAAGGCTGTAGGCGGTTCGACAGAATCTTATTTTTGGCTTAATAATACAGGTTCGCTCGCCAATGCGACTGTTTGTGGTTTGTTTACGGGCTCGCCAAATTATATAATGGTTCCGATAGCGGCAAAAATTGTTAAGCGTTTTGGAGCAAGAACTACAGCGATAGGCTGCGGTTTATTTGCCGGCACCGCATATTTTCTTATGTTTTTAATCGGCTATCATCCTTTTGGTCAAACTATAAACGACCATTATATTCTGAATCTTTTGTGGATATTTTTAGCTCTGACCGTCTGCGGTTTGCCAAATAAGGTTATTATGGTAGTAGGGCCTGTGCTTTGCGCCGAAACATTTGATTATATGGAATGGAAGCACGGAGCGAGAAATGAGGCACTTGTTACTACTGTTCAGGGCTATTTCGGCAAACTTTCAAACTCTGTAACAGGCTGGCTTTCGGGAATGGTACTGACGTGGATTCATTACGTTCCGCTTACCGATTCTCTTGGTAATGCGCTGCCACAGTCAGACCCGACAATACTTAATGGCATATGGGCGGTATTTTGTTTGCTGCCGGCATTGGCACGCTTTTTATATGGAGTTTCATATATTTTCTATCCTATTCACGGAACACTGAAAGACCAAATGGTAGTTGAACTTGCCGAAATAAGGGCAAGCCGACTTGAAGAACAAAACAAGTAATTCTAAATGATAATAAAAAAATTATTGACAAATACTTTTTGTTGTGATAATATATTCCCACAAAGAAGAAGAACGCATCCGTTCTCCCCTTAAGCTTTAGTGAAAAGGGCAATAGTTATTTTATTATAATTATTGAAGTGCGGGCGTTTTGCGTTCGCACTTTTAATTTTTATTTTAAGAGGTGTTTTATTATCAACAAAGAAACTCAGCAGATTAATAATGAAATCAAAGACAAGGAATTACGTGTAATTTCTGCTACCGGTGAGCAGCTTGGAATTATGAGCGCAAAGGAAGCTTTGAAATTAGCTGAGAATAGTGATCTCGATTTAGTCAAAATTGCACCTCAGGCAAAACCGCCTGTTTGCAAAATTATGGACTATTCAAAGTATCGCTATGAAAAATCCAAGCGTGAAAAGGAAAACCGCAAAAACCAAAAGCAGATTGAAACTAAGGAAATTCGTTTGTCGGTTACTATTGATATTGGTGATTTCAATACTAAAGTTAATCAGGCTAAAAAATTTCTTGCGGCAGGTCATAAGCTTAAGGTGTCTATTCGCCTTAAGGGTAGAATGATGACTCATTCGGATCTCGGTGTTGAAAATATGAATCGTTTTGCAGCACAACTCGCCGAAGAGGCTAATGTTGATAAAGCACCAAAGCTTGAGGGCAGACAAATTTTAATGTTTATGTCACCCAAGCAAGGTAAGTAATATTAGGTATGGAGGAATAAATTATGCCAAAGATTAAAACTCACAGTGGCGCTAAAAAGCGTTTTAAGACAACTAAAAGCGGCAAGGTTAAGCGTGCTCATGCTTATACCTCTCACATTTTGACTAAAAAGTCAACAAAGCGTAAGAGAAATCTTCGTAAAACTGCTGTTGCTGATGTTACAAATCAAAAGCAGTGCAAAAGACTTGTTCCTTACAAATAAGAAAAATTGCTGCAAAGCATAACATAAATTCGGAGGTATATAGAAATGGCAAGAATTAAGGGTGCTATGGCAACTCGTAAAAGAAGAAAAAAAGTATTAAAGGCAGCTAAAGGCTACTATGGCGGAAAGCATCGTCTTTTCAAAACAGCTAAGCAGGCTGTAATGAAGAGCGGTCAGTATGCATATATCGGCAGAAAGCAGAAGAAGAGAGATTTCAGAAGAATTTGGATTACTCGTATTTCCGCTGCCTGCAAGACAAACGGTATTAACTATTCAACATTTATGAATGGACTTAAGAAAGCAGGTATTGATCTTAACAGAAAAATGCTTTCTGAAATTGCTGTTTGTGATCCTGCAGCTTTCACAAAGCTTGTTGAAAGCGCTAAGGCTGCTCTGTAATAAATACAGTACAATAAATCTAAAAGCGATATGGTTATGTGCCTTATCGCTTTTAATTTTTTGTCCGCCGAATATAGAAAAACACCACCCATCAAATGAAATGCTGTTTGGTGTGTGGTGCTATAAATTCTAAAATTATGTAATTGTTATTTTTAAATTTAGATGCTTGTAATAGCTCCCGCTGACATAAGTCCTGCAAAAATTATAACTGCAATAATTACAACGATTATTAAAAAGCAAAAATATGAACGTGCAAAATTTTTAAGGTTTTTATTTTTTGTTCCACCGAATGCAAACACTAACAGACAGATAAATCCGACAAGCGGAATTGAAAAGAGAATTTCATAACCAAAATATCCCCACATTGAAATTGGCTTGTACTCCTCAGGAATATTTTGAACTGTATAAAAAGGCTGCTGACCCGCACCGTACTGTTGATTTGCATAGTATTGCTGGTTTGCATTGTATTGTTGATTTGCGTTGTACTGCTGATTTGGGTTGTATTGCTGATTATTATTCTGTTGTTGATTAAAATTTTGATTTTCCATGTGTATTCTCCTTAATAAATCAATTTGTAGATAAAATTTAATCTTACATAATTATTCTAACAAAGTAAGACAAATTTGTCAATGTTGTTAATAAGATCTAATATTATTAGCTGTTTGAGAAAGTATGGTATAACATATTAT
>JAJBVC010000161.1 GCA_020860025.1 Clostridiales bacterium
TTGTTCGATAATTTAATTGAAAAAATGAAAATATGCTTAAATAGGCACTTTTATGCAAATGAATAAAAGGAGAGGATAAAAATGTTTTGAAAAAATTATACGAAAACTGAAATTATTATTACAAATTGTAATATAAATTTAAGAGACATACCTTCGCCGAAGTGTGTACTATGCGCTCGGCAAAAAGAATTTAACAAGAGTAACAAATAATCATCAAATTATTGACAATTGAATTTTAATGTGCTTTAATCTAATAAATAACTAATATTTTTAAAACAAATTTTAAGGTGAAATAATGAAAAGAATATTGACTTACGGTACTTTTGACCTTCTTCACTACGGTCATATCAGGCTTTTGCAGCGTGCAAGAGCTTTGGGCGATTATCTTGTAGTTGCGCTTTCAACAGACGAGTTCAACGCAGGCAAGGGCAAAAAAGCGTACCATTCATATGAAACAAGAAAAAAGATGCTCGAAGCTATACGATACGTTGACCTTGTTATTCCCGAAAACAGTTGGGAGCAGAAGATTGATGATGTTAAGGAGTACCATATAGATACTGTTGTTATGGGCGGCGACTGGGCAGGAAGCGATAAGTTTGATTATTTAAAGGACTATTGCGAAGTTGTTTATCTTGAAAGAACGCCGGGAATTTCAACGACAATGATTAAAGAAAACCTCGGACTTCAGGAAGCGGTCGGCGGAGTGGATCAATTACCCGGCGAACCCGAGGAAGATTCTTAGGATGCCGATAACTATGTTTGAGAGATGTTTGCTTTACTATACTTAAGTGATAATAATTTTAAAAATTTAAAAAACAAAAAAGGCACTGTGATTTATGTTCGCAGTGCCTTAACTATTTACTATATATAATATTTATTACATTTTAATATGCTTATGATTTATTTTTCGGAGCTTTCAAAGTTCTGAGAGAATTTGCTATTGCAATCAAGCATACTCCTACATCGCCAAACACGGCAAGCCACATTGCGTTTTCATCAAAAATACCTACAGCGCAGCCGATGATAATTAAAATTTTAACGACAAGAGAGAATGTAATGTTCTCCTTAACTATGCGAAGCGTTTTTTTCGCAATGCGTCTGCCTGTCGGAATTTTCGAGAGCGAATCGCTCATAATTACCATATCCGATGCTTCAATGGCAATATCCGAGCCGACGCCGCCCATAGCAATGCCCAAATCAGCCTGTGCAAGAACGGGAGCGTCGTTGATTCCGTCGCCTGTGTAAATTACAGTTCTGCCGTCGTTTTGAAGTTCCTTGACCTTTGCGACCTTTTCGTCGGGGAGAAGCTTTGAGTAAACAACGTCAATTCCCGCTTTTTTTGCAATATCATCGGCAATAGGCTGTTTGTCGCCGGTGAGCATAACCGTTTTTGTAATTCCGATTTTGTGAAGCTGAGCGATAGCATTCTTGCTGTCCTGCTTGATAACGTCGGCAAAAACAATGTCGCCTTTAAATTCGGTTTCGTTGCAGCAGTAGACAGCCGTTCCTATCTGCTTTGTTTCGACAAAATCAACGCCTGTATTACGCATCAATTTTTCGTTTCCTACGTAATATCTGATTCCGTCAACTACTGCGCTGACGCCCATACCCGGGTAATTTTTAACGTCGCTGATTTCGCAGTTGTCGGCATAGTGACCGAAAATAAAACTTATTGATTTGGCAAGAGGGTGAGTCGAATATTTTTCACATCCGGCAATAATTTTTAAAAGGTCACGATGCTCATTGTCGTGGCAGTGACAGTTGTAACATTCGCATTTTACGTATTCAAATTTACCGCTTGTGATAGTTCCCGTCTTGTCAAAAACACCTGTGTCAGCCTTTGCAAGAACTTCAAGATAATTACCGCCTTTAACGAGAATACCCTCTTTTGAACAGGCGCCGATACCGCCGAAAAAGCTGAGCGGAATCGAAATTACAAGAGCGCACGGGCAGGAAACTACGAGAGCGGACAGCCCACGGTAAATCCATTCGTGCCATTCACCGCCAAGAAAAATCGGCGGAATGAGAATTATAAGCAGTGCCACAAGGCAAACTATGGGAGTATAAATTCTGGCGAAACGGCGTATAAATTGCTCTGCGTGACTTTTTTTATCCTCAGCGTCCTCAAGCATATCGAGGATTTTTGCGACGGTTGAATCCTTGTATTCCTTAGTAACTTCAACATCCAGCGCACCGTCAACAATTACAGAGCCTGCAAGAATTTCCTCGCCGACAGTTTTCGTAACAGGAATAGCCTCGCCCGTAAGTGCTTTCATATCAACCTCGGCGCAGCCGTTTTTAACAACGCCGTCCAAATCAATTTTTTCACCCGTTTTTGCAACGAGCAAATCGCCGACCTTTACGTCCTGCGGATTTAATGTAACCGCTTTACCGTCACGCAGAACCGTTGCTTCCTGCGGTTTAAGCTCAAGCATATTTTTAATTGATTTTCTGCTTTTTGCAACCGCAAGCCCCTGCAAAAACTCGCCGATTGTGTAAAGCAGCATTACGGCACAGCCCTCGGTATATTCTCCGACCGCAAAGGCACCGATTGAAGCGACGCCCATCAGGAAATTTTCATTAAACACGTCGCCGTGGATAACGCCCTCTATAGCCTCTTTAATAACAGAAAATCCGACTACAAGATACGATATTCCGAAGCAAAGCAGATATGTAAAACTCGGAGCGTTTATGATACCCCTTTCTGTAAGCTCGTTTAATATGTAGCCGACAACGAGCAAAATACCGCCTGTTGCAATTTTGAATATAAAGTCCTTTTTGTTTATATCCTCGTGGTTATGCTCACAGCCGCATCCGCAGCCGTGTTCATGGTCGTGAGAATGTTCGTGGTCGTGATTGTGATTATCATGTTCGTGCGAACAGCAGTCGCAGTTTTCGTGATGATCGTGATGATTATGTTCTTTCGGCATAAGTAAAACCTTTCGTCTGTATTTATTTTAATTTCCGCTTTGTTTGCGGAAAATGCTTTAACGCAAGCTATTCCTCAATATGCTCCGTTGCGCAGTTTATAATAGTTTTAACATGGTCGTCGGCAAGCGAGTAAATCATACTCTTGCCTTGACGTCTGTACTTGATTAAATGATTTTGCTTGAGCACTCTGAGCTGATGAGAAATTGCCGTTTGGCTCATTTTGAGAAGCTCGGCTATTTCGGTTACGCAAAGCTCGCCGTCAAAGAGCGCAACGAGAATGCGTATTCTCGTCGAGTCCGAAAACACCTTAAACAAATCAGCCAGGTCGTACACAAGCTCATCATTTAATATTTCATTGTCAATAGGGTCGGTTCCCATAGTTATACACCTCATATGAATAATTGTTCATATGAGCATTATAGCGTTATTGATTGTTATTGTCAATACCTTTTTCAAAAACAGTCAGTTTTTTATTTATATCAAGTGTTGCGAGCAGAACATTGTTTAAATCAACGCCACGTGATTTAAGTTGATTTTTAAGCTGTTTTTCAGTCATTTTTGCATTTTTCAAATCGCTTTGCATAATTTTTGCGTCTATTATGACATTGTAGCAAAGTCCTTCACGTTCGGGTGCAAAGCTGAAATCCTTAGGATTGAGCTGTCTTTTAAGCGCTGTAGGCTGAAAACTGATTTTGCCTGTATTTTCCATAACGGCGCAGTCGATGTCGGCAATGTTAAAATAGCCGTTAAGTCTTGCCGAAGCCAAAAGGTCGTTAATATCAATTTTTGCTTTTTTCAGACTTTTTTCACTGATTTTGCCCTGCTCGATTAAAACAATCGGCTTGCCCGATATTATTTTACGTGCCGTAATGCTTTTTCGTGTCATAAGTGAAAGCAGCACCCCGACGATTCCGTAAACGCCTATAGCTGTTACGCCTTTCCACCATTCAAGGTCAATATTGGTTGACATTTCAGCCGCTATTGAGCCTATCGTTATTCCCTCAACGTAATCGAAAAAGCTAAGCTCGCTGATTTGCCTGTAGCCCATAATCTTTGTTATTAAAAAGAGCATTGCCAATGAGAAAAGAGAAAGTAAAATTATTTTCAGAAAATCCATTTTATCACCAAAAGTAGTATGCTCAGATAAAGGATTTTAACAACTTTGTTTTCAAAAATTTTATTTTATTATTTATATTTTTGTCTAAAGGCGGAAGAGACTGCCTTTGAAAAGCAAGAAGGTGCTGCCACACGGGAAAGATTATTGGCTAAGAAACTAAACAAAAAACAATTTAGGGGGAATAAAACGCTTTTGTTTCAATTCCCCCTGAGAACTCACTTTTCGCCGAGCGCACATTGCGCATTTCGGTGAGAGAGCATCATATAAAATTAACTATAATGCGGTTATTTGTTTGATTGTAAATTCCCGTCCTGATGTGATTTCGTAATCGGATTTATGACAATTCGGGCATTGCCTGCCGTTTTCCATAAGCTCAAACTCAGTACCGCACGAGCATTTGCCCCTTGCCTTTACAAATTCAATTTCAAGCTTCGTATTTTCATAATTGCTTTCAAGGCGTGCCGCTTTCCAGCACTCATTAAGGTAATCGGGCAAAATTCCCGACAGCTCGCCGATTTCGAGCGTTACCGTGTCAATACTTTTAAGCCCTTGTTCATTTGATATTTCGTCAAGAAGCTCAAATATTTCCATAACAATTCCAAGCTCGTGCATTACTTAATCCACTCGTCGGTCTGTTTTTTGAGCCATTCGCACAGCTCGTCAACGCCCTCGCCGGTTTTTGCTGATATAAAGAAAATTTCGGCGTTCTTGTTAAGCTTTTTAACACGCTTTATTACAGCTTCGTCATCAAAATCAAACACGCTTTTTGTATCAATTTTATTGACGATAACAGCGTCACAGACCGTGAACATAAGCGGATATTTAAGCGGTTTATCGTCCCCCTCGGGAACAGAAAGAATCATAGCGTTTTTTGAAGCGCCTGTATCAAATTCGGCAGGGCACACAAGATTTCCCACATTTTCAAGCACAACAAAATCAAGTTCATCGGTACCAAGCTCATTTAATCCCTGCTCGGTCATTCCGGCGTCAAGGTGGCACATTCCGCCTGTGTGAAGCTGAATTGATTTAACGCCTGTATCGGCAATGGCTTTTGCGTCAACGTCGCTGTCAATATCAGCCTCCATAACTCCGATTTTGTATTCGTCTTTAAGTCTTGAAATAACGGCTTTGAGCGTCGTTGTTTTTCCGGCGCCGGGGGAGGACATAAGATTAAGAAGAAATGTTTTCTCCTCTTTTAATTTCTTTCTGATTCTGTCAGCCTCTCGGTCGTTATTTTCAAAAACGCTTTTTTTAATTTCAATTACCTTGTATGAGTTCATTATTTTTCCGCCTTTTTGATTTCGTCTATAATTTTCTCCCGGCTTAGACGACAGTCTCGAGCATTGTCATTATTCGGAACAGCACGTATAATTTTTCCCCCGTAGTGTGAAACCTTAAACTCACAGCTTTTGGAGTTAATCATAACGGTTACGTTTTCGTATTTTTCATCAAGAGGAACCTGCTTTTTAAGAACTGATTTTTCAGTTAAAGCACCTGTCGGGCAAAGGTCAACGCAAAGACCGCAGTTTGTACATTTAGTTTGGTCAAGCGGCAGTGCAAACGCAGGGGACACGGTAGTTTTAAATCCACGTCCCATAAGACCGATTGCGCTGATATTTATAACCTCTTTACACGAACGCACACAAAGTCCGCAAAGAATACATTTTGCGGTGTTGCGCTCGATAAACTCATTTGAATCAGCCGTATATTTTTGAGGTAATTCACCCGCAAATCTGGCAGGGTTAATGTCATAACGCTGCGCAACATTCAAAAGCTTGCACTTGAAATATTCACGGCAGCCGCATTCAAGACAGCGCTCGGCTTCCTTTTGAGCCTCCTCGACCGTCAGTCCGAGGCTTACCTCGTCAAAATTACTGCGTCTGACATTTGCATCAAGCACCTTTGCCACGGTTCTCGGCTTGATTTCCTTACCGCTGACGTCGATTTTATCATCGTCACGCTTGCTGAGATACGGTTCGGTTAAATCAAATTTCTCGCCGTTTAAGTATGCGTCAACGATTTTTACGCATTTGTCAGCCTCGCCGATTGCTTCAATCGCTATTGAAGCGCCCTTGTTTGTAGCGTCGCCGATTGCAAAAACGCCGTCGATATTTGTCATAAACGTATCCTCATCGGCAAGGATTGTACCCCTGTCGGTAAGGGCGATGGTGTCTTTAAAATCGCTTGAATCAAGCTTTTGACCGATTGCCATAATAACGCTGTCAAGAGGGAGATATTCTGTTTTACCCTCAATAGCTACAGGCTTTCTTCTGCCAGATGCATCAGGCTCGCCAAGCTCCATAAGCTGAAGCGTCATACCGCAAACTCTGCCGTTTTCACTGTGAATTTCAAGCGGATTTGTCAGGAATTTATAAGTAACTCCCTCTTCCTTTGACTCTTTAATTTCAATTTCATCGGCAGGCATTTCCTTTTCGGTTCTGCGATATATAATATAAACTTCTTTTGCACCGAGTCTTACAGCTGTACGGCAGGCGTCCATAGCCGTGTTTCCGCCGCCGCATACGGCAACACGCTCGCCGATATTAACGCTCTTTTTCTGAATTACACTGCGAAGAAAATCAATTCCGCCGTATACTCCGTCAATATCCTCGCCTTTAACACGCATCGGAGTTGATTTCCATGCGCCCGGAGCAAGAATTACCGCATCGTTTTCATTTTTAAGAGAATCGATTGTAATGTCTTTTCCGAGTTTAGTATTGGGGCAAAGACGAACACCTGTTTTTTCAATAATTGCAATTTCGCTGTCAAGAACTTCTTTAGGCAGGCGGTACTGCGGAATACCGTAGCGAAGCATACCGCCCATTTTTTCCATCATATCATAAACAGTTACATCGTGACCGTTTTGCCTTAAATACATTGCCGCTGTAAGTCCTGCCGGCCCGCCGCCGACAACAGCAACCTTTTTGCCCGTGCTTTTTTTACATTCGGGAATATATGCGTCGCCTTTTAAATCCAAATCGGCTGCAAACGCTTTGAGCTGTGCGATATTTACAGGCTCCTCAACCTTTGCACGACGGCACGCCTTTTCACACGGATGAGGACATACACGTCCGATTGAAGCCGGAAGCGGAATTTTATTTTTAATGAGCTTTAATGCGCTGTCAAACTCGCCGTTTGCGATAAGGCCGACATAGCCCTGGCAGTCCGTATTTGCCGGACAGGCAAGCTGACACGGAGCGATACAGTCGCCGTCGTGAGCCGACATCAAAAGCTCCATTGCAATTTTACGTGATTTTATAACACGCTCGCTCTCCGTTTCAATAACCATACCCTCGCTGATTAAAGCGGAGCAGGAACGAAGAAGCTTAGGCACGCCCTTGGCTTCAACAACGCAAAGTCCGCACGCACCGTAAACCTCTACAGCCTCGTCATAGCAAAGCGTCGGAATGTAAATTCCGTTTTGCTTTGCGGCATCAAGTATTGTGCTTCCCTCAGGAGCAGTAATCTGTCTGCCGTTAATAGTTAAATTTATCTGATTCATTACGCTCCTCCTTACTTTTTAATAACTGCGCCGAATTTGCACGACTGAATACATTTTCCGCATTTAATACATTTTTGAACGTCAATAGTATGCGGATTTTTAACCGTTCCCCTAATTGCGCTGACAGGGCAGTTCCTTGCACAAAGAGTACATCCACGGCACTTTTCGGCGTCAATAGAGTATTCAATCAAATCGGAACATTCGCCGGCAGGGCAAGTCTTGTCCTTAATATGCGAAACATATTCGTCTCTGAAATATTTTATCGTAGTTAAAACAGGGTTCGGTGCCGTCTGACCCAAACCGCAGAGCGCACCGTCCTTAATACCGTAGCACAACTCCTCAAGCAGTTCAATATCTCCGTCTTTGCCGTTGCCGCTCGTTATTCTTGTTAAGATTTCAAGCATTCTTGTTGTACCGATACGGCAGTGAATACATTTTCCGCAGCTCTCCTTAGCGGTGAAGTCAAGGAAGAATTTTGCCATTCCCACCATACAGGTGCTTTCGTCCATAACTACCATACCGCCGCTGCCCATAATTGCTCCTGTTGCGCCGAGTGCCTTGTAGTCGATAACCGTGTCTATAAGCTCAGCCGGAATACATCCGCCCGACGGGCCGCCCATTTGAACGGCTTTAAAGGCTTTGTCGCCCTTCATTCCGCCGCCTATGTCAAAAATAACGTCACGCAGAGTTTTACCCATAGGAATTTCAACAAGACCGCTTCTTTTAACTTTACCTGTTACGGCAAAAACTTTTGTTCCCTTTGAGCCTTCTGTTCCCATTGCGGCAAACGCCTCGCCGCCGTTGTTTATAATCCAGCTTACATTGGCAAATGTTTCAACATTATTGATATTTGACGGCTTTTTCCAATAACCGCTTTGCGCAGGGAACGGCGGCTTTAGCCTTGGCATACCACGATGTCCCTCAAGAGATTCAATGAGCGCCGTTTCCTCTCCGCAGACAAAGGCGCCCGCTCCCGCTTTGATTTTCATTTGGCAGGAAAAGTCGGTGCCTAAAATGTTTTCACCGAGGTATCCTGCGTCGGTAGCCTGCTTAATTGCACGCTCAAGTCTTTTTATTGCAAGCGGATATTCGGCACGAACGTAAACTACGGCTGTCTTTGCACCGATAGCGTAAGCGCCGATAAGCATACCCTCAATCAGATTATGAGGGTCGGACTCGATAACAGCCCTGTCCATAAACGCTCCGGGGTCGCCCTCGTCAGCGTTGCAGATTAAATATTTTTCTTCTCCGTCGCTCTGCCTTGCGGCATTCCATTTAAACCATGTCGGAAAGCCTGCTCCGCCTCTGCCTGCAAGTCCCGATACCTTAATCGTTTCAATAACGTCTTCGGGCGTCATTTCTTTAAGCACCTTTTCAAGCGCCGTATAACCGTCGGCGGCAACAAAATCGTCAATTTCCTCGGGATTTATAATTCCACAGCGGCGAAGCGCAATACGTGTTTGCTTTTCCAAAAACGATTTGTCCTCATCCGAAACGAGCAAATCCTCAATAAAAGATTCGTCAAGCGTTTTTGCATACTGCGCAATTTTGCCTGCGTCATTTTCAGAAACGTGAACAAGCCTTTTAACATCTTCGTCGTCATTGTAAATATCAACAATAGGCTCAAGATAGCACATACCGATGCAGCCGGCTATAGTAAGCTTTGCGCCGTTTAAATCCTCTTTTGAAAGAGCCTGCATAACCTTTTGAGCGCCTGCCGCAATACCACAGGAGCCTTGTCCCACAACAATTTTCATTATTCAGCCTCCTTTAATTCTTTAAGAATTTTTTTCGTCTTGTCGGGAGTGAGAGAGCCGTAGGTGTCGCCGTTAATCATCATAACCGGCGAGAGCGAACAGCAGCCGAGACAGGCAACGCATTTGAGCGAAAACAGACCGTCGGACGTAGTTTCACCGTCGTCTATGCCAAGCTCGTCTTTAATCGTCTGTAAAATAATTTCACTTCCGTTTACGTGACAGGCGGTACCCTGACAAAGCATAATAAGATATTTGCCGACGGGAGTAAGACGAAACTGAGTATAAAATGTAGCGACTCCCATAATTTCACTTTCGGCAATGCCTGTACGCTCGCTTATATACCTGATTGCATCTTCGGGCAGAAAGCCGTAGCAGTCCTGAGTTTTTTGCAGGATTGTAATAAGCGACCCTTTTTCATCGGCAAGAGAATTGAGTACACTGTCGATTTGAGAAAGATCTATGTTATTCATAAAACAAAACTCCTCTGATTTATATTTGATTTAATATATTAACTTAAAACTTAACTGTGTATCTAACATAATACTAAAAAATTCGCTTGGTTTCAACAGGAATTTTATTCTTTTTTTAAACGTCGGCAAGAACGTATTTTTCAACCGCCTTTGCAAGACCGTCGTCGGCGTTTGAATCGGTTATGAAATTAGCCGTATTTTTACATTCCTGCGTAGCGTTTGCCATGGCAAATGAATATTTTGCAAATGCAAGCATAGGGCAGTCGTTGCCTGCGTCGCCGAAGCTCATAGCTTCCGATGATGTTAAACCGAGAGATGTACAAATGCCCTCAAGTGCTCTGCCCTTGGAGGCGGTCGAAACAGTCGCTTCAATGCTGTCTTTAAAACTCGTTACGGCTGTTAAATCAAGAGATGTAAGAAAACTTTTATAATCATCGTATCTCTCGCTTTGAACGCTGTAGGCTGTAACTTTTTCAATCATTTTACCTTTTGTGTATTTTGCCAGATTTTCGTGAGGTGTCATCGTGTCTGTAACTTCGCTGACAAATTCGTCTGGAATGTCGCCTTGGCTGAAATATTTTTCAAATCCCTGCTGAAAATGCGACTTTCCGTCAATATATACTTCAAAAAATACACGCTCGTTTAAGAAATAATCGACAATTTTTTCGGTTCGTTCAACGTCGATTAAATCCGAATAAATGACTTCATTTTTATTTCTGTCAAAAACGCAGGCACCGTTTGAGTAGATAACGTAATCAACAAACGGCACCTGTTCAAGCACGCTGCCAACAAGCTTCAGCGGTCTGCCTGTGGCAATGGCTATTTTAACCGAATTGTCGTGTGATTTTTTAAGAGCCGCCTTTGTCCTCTCTGTAACAGTAATGTGGTCTGCGGACATAAGCGTTCCGTCTAAATCCGTAGCTATAATTTTAATAGACATAAAATTTACTGACTCCCGTTTGTACTGAATTTAGACTATTGTAGCATAAAACTCAGTATTTATCTATACTGTATTTTACACAAAGGGCATAAATTGCCGAATAAAAAAACCGATTGCCGAAAAGAAGCAGATTTTTTGCGTCCAAAGGAGAAAGAGAAATAAGAAAATCGCAGTTATTGTAAAATGCAAAATCGCCGTTAAGTCGTATTTTTACCGATAAATTAACGCAGGGCAGACGAACAGTCATAGCGTTAAGCTGTTTTTTTAATTCTTTTTTGAGCCGTCTAAGTTTTAATAAATTCATATCCTCACCATAAATTTTGTTATTAACAATTCAGTCTGTTCAGTAAAATTTATGATTACGACATAAAGAAATATACTGCTTGTATTACCTTGCTTTAAATAAAAGCAAAAAAATTTGAAAAAGGTATTGACAAATAGGTTAGTTTATGCTAACCTATAAACAGTTAGCAAATGCTAACTCCACTCCTTAAGTTAAGAAAAACGCAGACTAACCTAACCTACATCTAACCGAGTCTGCGTTTTTTCTTATTTTTTACATATTCATTTAACTAAACATTATTAAGACGCTTCTCCTCTTGAGCGGAAAATCAATTTTTTCCTTTCAACAATGGTGATATAGGCTTATAAATAACCATTGTGACAGCGGAACAAATAAGTGCCTTAACAAACGTAAACGGTACGTTAAAAATAATCAAAGCCTGTATCATATTTTCGACGCTCGGCAGCAGGAGCTGATACATTCCCAAAATTGCTTCTTCGGGAAAGCCGAGAACGGAATAATAAAGAGGATAGATTATAAAATAGTTGAACGGCAAGCTTACAACAGCCATTGCGGCACTGCCGGCAATACTTGCGATAATTGCATTTTTCTTAGTTTTTTTGTGCTTGTAAATCAAGCCCGCAACAAGCGCAAATACTGCGCCGAGCATAAAGTTTGAAAGCTCGCCCACAAAACCGCTTTGACTGACAGCCATATGTATCAGGTTTTTAAGCAGGGCAATCAGTACGCCGGCAAACGGCCCATAGGCAAATGCTCCGATAAGCTCTGGCAAATCCGAAAAATCAAGCTTAATAAAGCTCGGCATAATCGGAATTGCGATTTCAATGTACTGCAAAGCGACGGCAACAGCGGTGAGCATTGCGGTTCCTGTGATTGTTCTGATTTTTTTGTTTTTCATTTTGACTCCTTTTGGGGTACAAAAAAGAGAGCCCTAACACAAATGCGTTAGGGCGTAAATGCTTTGACCTATGGTTTCGAGCGGTCTGACAACGCTCAAATACCAAACATTTTCTCTCATCCGGACTTTAACCGTCGGTTACGGAATTGCACCGTATCAGCCGCATTTTTGCGGGTCGTGGACTTTACCACCGGTGGGGAATTGCACCCCGCCCCGAAAATATTTTGTAATACTATTATAGTTCATAAATACCGTTTGTCAATAGTAATTTAGATAAATATATGAATGATATCGAGAAAGCAGCAGGAATCACGCTCAAAAGCAGATTGATTGTTGCTATTTCTTTTTTAAATTCTTACAGAAATGACATCCCGGTTATTCGTCTGTTTCGGAATAGTAATCATCCATCGTAACTTCTTCCTTTTCCTTTACGGATTGGTATTTGTCCTGATAATAATTTTCACCGTGACAGTCAAATGAGCCGTCGGGGGAAATTTCAATAACTGTGCAGCCTCGCTGTAAGCCGTACTTCATTATACCGCTGTAGGCAAGATAGTCGATTGAATAGCCGTAAGTCAGGCGGATTCCCTTGTAATCAACAGAAAAGTTGTTGAGATGGTCGTGACCTACAAACATACCCTGAGTCGAGCCGAGTTCTTTTACGGCGTCGAACAGACCGTAGTTATATTCACTGCAATAAACGACAAGGTCGGTTTCGCCCGCTTTGCCGTAGTAGTATGTCACATTTTCGGTATCCTCGTTGCCGTTGTCCGTATATTCATACCAAGCGTCTCTGTATTCCTTTGCCGCAATGTGATAAAACATCAGCGACTTCGGCATAATACCTGCATTTTCCTCGGCAAGAGCGTTCATAGCGTCAACATACCATTCAACCTGATTTTCGTGAACGCAGTCATATTTCCATAAAATACCCAAAGCGTCGCCGTCAACGTATGAGTGAGAATCGAGCAAAACAAGGCTTTGAGTAATTTCGCCGAGAGTGTCCTCAACATTTATAATATAATTGCCGTAGCCGTCAACATCATCGGGGCCCGCCTGAAAAAGGCAGTGCGGATATTCGTCGGAGCTGTAAAGGTCGGATATGTATTCACGGCTGTAGTATGAGTAGCTCTCGGTGTCGTGATTGCCGAATACGGGCGCCCAATAAACTCCAAGCTGTTCCATAAGCTCGGCAAAAAGAACTGCGCCTGTTTTGTTGTTGAATGTTCCGGACTGAAACGGAACGGGATAGGCAATGTCGCCTGTAACTATTACCAAATCGGGTTTCTCCTCGGTAATCATTGCCGCAACTGCGTTAATTGCCATACTGTCCTTGTTTACGCTCATAAATCCGCCGCCTATATGAATGTCGGTAAGCTGAACAACCTTTAAATCCTCATCTGTCGTAAAGGTGTAGTAACCGTTATCGGCAACGCTCGGAATCAGCTGTTCGTCATACTCAACGGCGTCAATCGTTTTAATAAAATTTCTGCTTGACGCTGTGCAGATTAAATTAACACAGGCGCAAAGAACAGTAACTATAGCGATAACGGCAATTATTATAAGCAAAACCTTCAGTGCAATTTTTGCTTTTTGTTTGGGAGTTTTTTTAATTTTTTCTTTTTTTTCGGTTTTTTTCATATAAATTCAACAGCCTTTCAGTTGTAAATTTTATTCGCTGACAAGAAAGCGTGCCTCACAAATTACGCTTTTAAGGGCAAGTACGGCAACGATAATTCCGAGCAAAACGGCGAAAATTCCGTCAAGAGCATAGTTTATTTTACCAACGACAACAAATCCGATAAGTGCCGTAAGCGTAACGGCGCAGTCCAAAAAGCTGTCGAGAGTTAACGCTTTTATAACAGGCGACGGCGATTTTTTGTCGGCAAAGCGGTAAACAAATGCAAGCATAAGCTTGATGAAAACGGTTATAAAAAGCAGTACGGCGTATCGAACAGAGTACGAAACCTGAACAGGGTACATGAGCCTTTCAATACCGTTATAGATAAAATAAATTCCCGTTACGACAATGATACAGTTTATAACAAAAGAGGATAGAGACTGAACCTTGCACGACTTTTTTTCGCTGTATTTTGCCGACAGAAAAAAGCAAACGAAAGCTAAAATACACGAAACGCTGTCAAGCAGATTGTTGATTGAATCGCAGTAAACCGACAGTGAATTTGAACTGATTGAAACGTATAGCTTTACTAAAAACAGTAAAAAATTCACAGCAATGCCAAATGCCGATACCGCCTTGCCTGACTTGTTCATAGCCCCTCCAAAAAAATAAATTTAACAAGAGTTTAACGTAAATTTAATTTTAACATAAAATAACTCTTTCTGCAACAGTTGTAAAAAATAAGAAAAGCACCGAGAGCAAAATCTCGGTGCAAGACAATATTTTAATAATATTTTCAGTTCTTCTTCTTTTTCTTTAAATCTACCTGATTAAAGTCAAGAACGAGAGCCAAAAGAACTACGCCGACAACGGAAATAGCAGCTTCAGCCGCCATATATGAGCCGTTGTAGCCTGCGCTGTATGCCCATACAGACTGCCAGCCGTCAGCATATTCGCCCCAGATTGTAACACCGGAAACGAAGTGACAGACGAAACGCAAAGCCGAGCCTACGAAAGCGCCGAGTCCGAGAGCGACAGCCTGATTTTTAACAGCCTTTTTGAATAAGGAACCGCCGATGCCGAGCGCCATAAAAGCAAGCACATAATCTGCAAGAATTAAAATCAGATATGCGCCGATGCCCTTTACATAAGCAAAGTTGCCAAGACCCTGAAGAAGCATTTCAAGCAGACCGTAGATAATTCCTGTCAAAGAGCCCCACTTAAAACCGTAGCGATAACCGATAATGATAATCGGCACCTGACTGAACAGAGTAACAGAGCCGCCCATAGGCAGACTGAAAATCTGAACGTAGGATAAAGCAACGGCAAGAGCAAGCATAATAGCTGTTTCGGTTAACTTACGTGTGGTGTTTATTGTTGATTTTGTTTGAGCCATAAGTATTCTCCTTTCAAAATTTTTAACAAGTCAAAAGAAAAACGCCCTAATCAATATAGATAGGGCGTAAAATATCATCACTCGTCTCACCGTCCATACTAATGCTCGGTTCGAAGGGTATAATCTCAGCCGAGGGAAATCAAATCCCTGCCGGCACCCCTGACTTATTATATTGTAGGCAAAAGGATAATCCCAACTGCCTTGTGTTGATTATATTACTTAAAGAACAATTTGTCAACTTATATTTATATTAAAAGGTTATTATATTGTCCTAATTAAATTAAGATTTAATTTAAATAAGTAACCAACCACAGATATTAGGAGTCCCCGCAAAGTCTTTGACTTTGTGGGGAGAGGAGAAACATACGGAGCATTCGTTACGAATTGCATCAGCAATTTGTTTGAATGCGAAATGTGTTTGGACGACGTGGTTATAAATATTTTAGAAGATGGCGAGAAATCAGTCAGAATTAAGCATTTTGGGAGGTTTGCTGTACATTGTGTCCAGTTGCGGTACCCAAAATTTTCGGTCGCTTACGCTGAAAATTTTGACCGCTGCCAATTCTTATTGCTCCCTTTTTCTCACACTGTGAGCGGTCGCAAACGAATCCGCTTCCGAGCAAAAGGCTTAAAACGACCAAAGGCACTGAGAACTCAGTGTTCACAGTGCCTTTCAAGTGTTTCTAACGTAAATTACGCTATTATTATTAGGGTTTAACTAAAAGAAGCGATTCAACTATATAACAATTGGTCGTGGTTATGGCTGATTTATCGTCATCTTATAGAATTTTTCATTTCTTTAACATAGTTGTATACGTGTTTGGGAGCGTTTTCTTTATACTCAGCTATAATTTTAACTATCGCCGAGCCGACTATTACGCCGTCGGCAATTGCGGCATATTTTTTAGCCTGTTCGGGCGTGTTAATTCCAAAGCCGATTGCAACGGGAATGTCGGTTGCGGATTTAACAGCGTCGGTAATTGATTTTAAATCCGTCTTAATTTCGCTTCGTGTACCTGTTACGCCGAGCGATGAAACCGCATAGACAAAGCCCTGCGCTTCTGACGCAATCGTTTTAATTCTGTCCTCGCTTGTCGGAGCGATAAGCGATACGACTTCTATATCATATTTTTCGGCAACGCATTGAAGTTCGTTTTTTTCCTCAAACGGCATATCGGGAATTATAACTCCGCTGATTCCGGCATCCTTCGCATTTTGCAAAAATTTGTCGTAGCCGTACTTAAACAGTACGTTTAGGTATGTCATATAAACGAGCGGAATATCAACCTTTGACGATATTTTTTTCGTCAGTTCAAAAACCTTGTCCGTAGTCGTTCCCTGAGAAAGCGAACGCAAATTAGCCTCCTGAATAACGGGGCCTTCGGCAATCGGGTCTGAAAAGGGAATACCTATTTCTATTAAATCGCAGCCGGCGCTTGCCATACTGAGAATAATTTCTTCGCTGACCTCCATATTCGGGTCGCCCGCAGTTACAAAGCCGATAAACGCTTTGCCGTTTTCAAACGCTTTTGATATTTTATTCATGCAAATCAATCCCCCTGTATCTTGCTATTGCCGCAACGTCCTTGTCGCCTCTGCCCGAAAGGTTGCAGATAATAATATCGTCTTTATTCATTTCAGGCGCAATTTTCATAAGATGAGCTACGGCGTGCGCCGATTCGATAGCACAGATTATGCCCTCGGTTTTAGCGATATACTCAAAGGCATTTACAGCCTCGTCGTCGGTAACGGGAACATATTCCGCTCTGCCGATGTCGTGAAGGTAAGCGTGTTCGGGCCCTACACCGGGGTAGTCAAGTCCTGCACTGATTGAATAAACGGGAGCAATCTGACCGTATTCGTTTTGGCAAAAATACGATTTCATTCCGTGGAACACGCCGAGAGTTCCCGTCGCCATGGTAGCGGCTGTTTTACTTGTGTTTACGCCTCTGCCTGCCGCTTCACAGCCTATCAGGCGAACGTCTTTGTCATTTATGAAATTATAGAACATACCCATAGCGTTCGAGCCGCCGCCGACACAAGCCATAACGGCAGTGGGAAGCTTGCCCTCAAGCTCTAAAATCTGCTCTCTTGCCTCTTTTGAAATTACAGACTGAAAATCACGTACAATCATCGGATAAGGGTGAGGGCCCATAACAGAACCTATAACGTAAAGCGTGTCGTCAACTCGTGATACCCATTCACGCATAGCCTCGTTTATAGCGTCTTTAAGCGTCATTGTACCTGTTGTAACAGCATTAACCTTTGCGCCCAAAAGCTCCATTCGATATACGTTAAGCGCTTGGCGGTCTGTGTCCTCCTTACCCATAAAGATTTCACATTCCATACCCATAAGAGCCGCCGCCGTAGCCGTTGCAACTCCGTGCTGACCGGCACCCGTCTCGGCAATAACACGAGTTTTGCCCATTTTTTTTGCAAGTAAGCACTGACCGAGTACGTTGTTGATTTTGTGACTGCCTGTATGATTTAAGTCTTCACGCTTAAAATAAATTTTTGCGCCGCCTAAATCCTTAGTCATTTTTTCAGCATAATAAAGAAGCGACGGCCTGCCCGCATATTCTTTAAACAGCTTGTCAAGCTCTGCGTTAAACTCGGGGTCGTTCTTGTAATGCTCATATGCTTTTTCAAGATTGATAATTTCATTCATCAGCGTTTCGGGAATATATTGACCGCCGTGAATTCCGTATCTGCCTTTACTCATTTTTAATACACTCCATAACCTGTTTTATTTTATTATAGTCCTTGTATCCGCCACTTTCAACAGAGGATGAAACGTCAATACAGTAGGGACTGAGTTTTTTTATTGCCGTGGGGATATTTTGAAAATCAAGTCCGCCCGCAATGAAAAACGGCTTTTTTACATTGGGAACAGCGCTCCAGTCAAATGTTTTGCCCGTTCCCGTGCCCGAATCAAAAAGATAAAAATCAGGATTATATTCATTTACCCTGCTAAAATTCTCAGGCTTAAACACCTTTATGACAGGCGCCGTGATTTTTTCGCAGTAAAGAGGACTTTCATCTCCGTGAAGCTGAACTATGTCTATTATATTTTTTTCGACAAATTCATTTATACGGCAAATGTCGTCGTTGACAAATACTCCGACCGCTTTGATATTCGGGTCGAGCCTTTTTTTTAGCTTTGCCGCCGTTTGCATTGTGATGCTTCGGCGAAAGCCGTCTGTCAAAATAAATCCGATATAGTCGGGCTTAAGCTCGTTCACAAAGTCAATATCCCGCTCACGTCTGAGACCGCAAATCTTAATTTTTGCCATATAAAAGCTCCCTTAGCGTCTGCTCTTTGTTTTCCGCTCTCATAAATGTTTCGCCGATTAAAACAGCATTTGTTTTATTTTTTTGAAGAACTTCAATATCATCGTGAGTTTTTATTCCGCTTTCGGAAACGAAAAGAACATCGCTCGGAATCATATTGCGAAAACGTGTCGAGTTGTTTACATCAACTGTAAAATCTTTCAGATTTCGATTATTAACGCCGATTATTCTTGCTCCTGCCGATAAAGCCAGGCTTACTTCTTTTTCATCGTGAGCCTCAACAAGAGCGGAAATTCCGAGAATATCACAAATTGAAATGTATTCTCTGATTTTTTCTTCATCAAGAAGAGCGCAAATCAAAAGCACAGCCTTTGCGCCGAGGAGCTTCGCCTCGTAAATCTGATAGTCACAGACCGTGAAATCTTTTCGCAAAACAGGAATTGAAACGGCTTTTGCTATCTCGCTTAAATAAACGTCGCTGCCCAAAAACCACTTAGGCTCTGTAAGACAGCTTATACAGCTTGCACCCGCTTTTTCATAATCCGCCGCTATTTCAAGATAGGGAAAATCTTCGGCAATAATTCCCTTTGACGGCGAAGCCTTTTTTACCTCGCAGATAAACGAAAGCTCGGGCGATTTTAAAGCGTTTTCAAATTCAAAGCTACCCTTTTTCATTGCAAGCGCCTGCTCCTTTACGAGTTCAAGGGGCTTTTTTGCAATTACTTTTTTATATCTTAATTTAGTATAATCGGCAATAGTGTCAAGAATTGTCGCCATAATTATTCACCGTTTGTAATTTTAATAAATTCCTGCAAAACGTCGTAGCCCTTGCCGGATTTCAGAATTTCCTCGGCTTTTTTCATTGAGCTTTCAAGACTGTCTTCAAGCTTTGCAACGTAAATGCAGGCGCCTGCGTTAAGAATAACCGCAGTGTTTTGAGCTGTTGTGCCATTGCCCTTTAAGACTGATTTTGTTATTTCAACATTTTCTTCGGGAGTACCGCCCAAAAGAGCAGATTTGTCAACTCTTTCAAAGCCGAAATCCTCGGGCTTTATTGTGTAATAGGTAATGTTTTCACCTCTTACCTCGGCTACCTTTGTTTCGGCTCCTGCACTTATTTCGTCAAGGCAGTCCATACCGTGAACGACAAGAGCGTCGGTAACGCCGAGCTTAACGAGAGCCTTTGCAATTTTTGGAACGTATTCCTCGCTGAATACGCCAAGCACCATTCTGTCGGCACTGCCGGGATTTGTAAGGGGACCGAGTATATTAAATACCGTGCGAATACCGAGTTCCTTGCGAACAGGGCCTACAAAACGCATTGCACTGTGATATTTTTGCGCAAAAAGGAACGACATATTAGTTTGCTCAAGCGCTTTTTTCATAACGCTCGGCTCGCAGTCGATTTTAACACCGAGCGCTTCAAGGCAGTCGGCGGCACCGCATCTTGATGAAGCGGCACGGTTGCCGTGCTTAACGATTTCAACGCCTGCCGCAGCGGCAACGAAAGCAGCCGTTGTGGAAATGTTAAATGAATTTGATTTGTCTCCGCCTGTTCCGACGATGTCGAGTCCGTGACCGCCGATGTCAAAGCGAAGCTCCTTTGACCTCATACCTATTGCCGCTCCGGCTATCTCGTCCTCTGTTTCGCCCTTTGTCGCAAGAGCTGTAAGAAAAGCCGCAATGATAAGCGGACTTACGTCGCCGCTCATAATTTCTTCAACAGCGGCGCTTGCCTCGTCAAAGGTTAAATCCTGATTCAAAGCAACCTTGTTCAGTAATTCGTTAATCATAATTATTCCTCCAAAAAATTTTTTAATATTTTTATTCCGTCGGGAGTCATAATTGACTCGGGATGAAATTGTAAACCATAAATGTTCATATTCTTATGTTTGACAGCCATAATTTCGCCGTCGTCGGATGTGGCTGTAACTTCAAGACAGTCGGGCAGTGTGTCGGCGTCAGCCGAAAGGGAATGGTATCTTGCAACAGTCAGCTTATTGTCAAGCCCTTTAAAAATCGGTGTGTTAACGTTAATGTCGCAAACGCTCTGCTTGCCGTGCATAAGACGCTTTGCATATCCGACTGTTCCGCCGAAAGCCGTATATATCGCCTGATGACCGAGGCACACTCCCAAAATTTTGGACGTATTGCCAAGGTTTTTTGCAACGTCAATACATACTCCCGCATTTTCGGGTCTGCCGGGGCCCGGGGAAAGAATTATATATTCGGGATGAAGATTTTTAATTTCATCAACAGTCATTTCGTCATTGCGAATAACCTTAATATCGGGATTTACAGTTCCTATAAGCTGGTAAAGATTGTATGAAAAGGAATCGTAATTATCAATAAGCAAAATCAATTTTGTCCCTCCCCACTCATTTCAAGAGCCGTTATAACGGCTTTTGCCTTGTTAATGCACTCCTGATGTTCCTTTTCGGGAACAGAGTCGGCAACTATTCCTGCGCCCGAACGAACGTACACCTTGCCCCTTTTCTTAAATGCAATTCGTATTGCAATGCAGGTGTCAAGGTTGCCCGTAAAATCAATATATCCGATTGCGCCGCCGTAAATACCACGCTTGTTATTTTCAAGCTCGTTAATAATCTCCATAGCACGGATTTTCGGAGCGCCCGAAAGTGTGCCTGCCGGAAGAACCGCATCAACAGCGTCAAGCGCAGATTTATCATCTCTTATTTCGCCTTTGACTGTCGAGCCGATATGCATTACGTGGCTGAATTTTAATATCTGATGATATTTTTCAACTCTTACAGTGCCGAATTTGCTTATCTTACCTATATCGTTTCTGCCCAAATCAACGAGCATATTGTGCTCGCTCAGCTCCTTCGGGTCTTTAAGCAGACCGTTTTCAAGAGCGTCGTCCTCCTCTTTTGTTTTGCCTCTCGGACGTGTTCCGGCAAGAGGATATGTGTAAAGCGTTTTGTTCTCAAGTTTAACGAGCGTTTCGGGCGACGCTCCCGCAATTTCAATATCGTCAGACGAAAAGTAAAACATATAAGGCGACGGATTAAGCTTTCTTAAAATTTCATACGTACCCATAAGAGAGCCGTCCATTTCAGCCTCAAGCCTGTTTGAAAGAACTACCTGAAAAATGTCGCCCTCACGAATATAATGCTTTGCCTTTTCAACCATTTCGCCGTACTGAGTGCCGTCAAAAAGAGGCTTGAACTGCGACTTCAAAACAGCCTTTTCGGGTTCGATAGCCTCGCCGTTTTCAATTATATTTTTCATAATTTCAAGCTCTTTTGATGCGGCGGAGTAATTTTGCTCAATATCGTCAGTCTGAAAATTAACTATAAGAATAATCTTCTTTTCCTTATTGTCAAAGGCGATAACCTTGTCAAACAGCATAAGGTCAACGTCCTTGAAATTGCCGTCGTCTCTTGCGTCAAGCTTCAGTGACGGCTCGCTGTATTTTATATAGTCATAGCTGAAGTAGCCGACAAGACCTCCGGCAAATGTCGGCAGGTAATCGAGCCGTGGACTTTTATGCTCTTCAAGCATTTTTGCAACGTAAGATTTTGGATTGTCGTGATATTTTTTCACGCCGAATTGGTCTATAACCGTTACGTTATAATCCGTACAGCTTACCTCCGCTTTAGGGTCGAAGCCCAAAAAGGTGTATCTTCCCGTTTCATCCTCATCTTCGGCGGATTCGAGCATATAGCAGTGAGAGCTGATTTTTTTTAACTTTTTCAGTACGTCTGTCGCCGTTTGAGTCATAGGCATTTCGGTGCTGACGGGCACTGTTTTATATGACGAATAAAGTTTTTTAACGTCATCAAGCGTTGGTCTGATTACCATTTTAATCACCATAGCCTTTCTGTATATTGTTATTAAAATTGGAATTAAATTTTCCTGCAAATGTACGGTAGGGAGGACAATAAAAAAGTCCCCGACAGTAAAACTGTCAAGGACGAAATTACTTCCGCGGTGCCACCTTGATTTATGGTAAACCATACGCTTTGCAAGATACTATCATATCTCCGACCACTGACGTAGGCCAACACGTTACGGGATAATAGGCATTGCCGTTCACCGTACCCTCAGCAGTCCATTTAACAAGCCGTTTAATGCTCCGTTTCCAGCGTCAGGAGCTCTCTGTGAATGCGTTTCCTGTTTTTATCTCTGCGTCATCAGTTTAATTATTTTTTGATATTATAACACTAAAATTTCAATTTGTCAACAGTGCTTTTGCATATGCGTTTTCAAGAGTACTGCCGAATATTATATTATTAAATTCAGCCGAGCTTTCGTAGTCGGCACTGCTTTTAGCCGTTACAAAATAAAACGGCACGTTTTTTTGAGAGCATTTTTTCATAAACGCCGTAACGCTTTCGGGGCAGGTGGCGGAATGGTACATAGTATGAAGCACCATATCGGCATTATCAATATTATAGTTACTGTAGTCTATGCCGACATACGGTCTTATGACAAGAATATTTTTTTCGTGGATTTTAGGATTTTCAATAATTTTAGGATAATTTCCGACGGAATAAAATTCGTCATTGTCGCCTGCGCTGACCGTTCTTACCGCTCTGTAAAGACGATTATAGCTTATGAAAACGCCGTGAACTCCGGTTAAGATGAATTCAACAGCCGTTTGAAAATTCGCAATGCCGTTTGCGCTGCTGTCCTCAAGCACCTTATCGCTTGCAACAAGGATAATAGATTTATCGTAAAAAATATTTCCGAGCAAAGCGCCTGTGTACGCCAATGTGTCGGAGCCGTGAAGAATTATAACTCCCTCATATTTTTCAAAATCCACCGTGTTAAGATAATCGACAAGTGCCTTCCATTTTTTAATGTCCATATTTTCGGACAAAACGCAAAACGGCAAAGCCGAGTCAAATTCAACGTCGTTATATTTTACATATTCAAATATTTTAAAGGGCTTTTCAAGGCGGATGTTTTCACCCTGAACGCAGGCAATTGTTCCGCCTGTTCCCACAACAAGAATTTTTCTCATTGAATCACCAAAACAGATTTAATCGAGGGCTTTGCCCGAACATCAATATTTGTCAAGGGCGAAGCCCGCTTGGGTGGGAGATTATGACTCCCACCTAAGAAAAAAGGTGAAACCCGCTTCTCACCTCTCGGTTCGGTCGGTGCTTCTGCCTTTGGCAGAGGTGTCCACCGGACACCCGCACCCTATAGAGGCGGGGACATCTTTTCAAATGTTATTTCGTAAAGAAGGTGACGAAAGCCTTGTAAGCCATATACGTGTCTATTTTGCTGACAATTTCATACGGTGAGTGCATCGAAAGAACAGGTACGCCGACGTCGATTACGTCAACGTCAAGATTTGCTATATACATTGCAACAGTTCCGCCGCCGCCTGCGTCAACCTTGCCGAGCTCACCGCTTTGCCAAAGAACCTTGTTGCTTTCCATCAAATTCTTTACAAAACTAACATATTCGGCGGAAGCGTCACTTGTTCCACTCTTTCCTCTTGCGCCGGTGAATTTTGTAACGACAACGCCCTCGTTAATAAACGACGCATTATTTTTTTCAAACGGGCCCGACCAGGTTGGGTCAAACGCTGCGTTTACGTCAGCCGAAAGGCACTTCGAGTTTGAAAAAACGTCTCTGCCTTCGCAGCCCTCAAGACGAGCCAAATCCTCAATAAAATATTTAAGATAGCTTGAATTAAGTCCCGTGTTGCCGTCGGAGCCGGTTTCCTCTTTATCCGTAAGAACTGTAACCGCCGTGTATTCGGGCGCATCGTCTATTGAAAAAATCGCCTGCATTGCGGGATAAGAGCAAACACGGTCGTCGTGACCGTAGCCGCCGATAAGACTTCTGTCAAAGCCGATATCGTCAACCGTAAAGGCAGGTACAAGTTCAAGCTCGGCTGAAAGAAAATCACGCTCAACAATTCCGTATTTTTCATAGAGAATATTCAGTATGTTAAGCTTTATTTTTTCGCTTTCCTTATCATCCTTAAACGGACGTGAGCCGATAACCACGTTAAGCTCCTCGCCCTTAACAATTTCGTTTGCTTTTCTGCTCATCTGCTCTGCGCCGAGGTGAGGAAGAATATCCGTTATGCAAAACTTAGGGTCGCCCTTGTCCTCGCCTACTTTGACTTCAATGCTTGTGCCGTCGTTTTTGCAAATAACGCCGTGAAGCGACAGCGGAATAGCTGTCCACTGGTACTTTTTAATGCCACCGTAATAATGTGTCTTGAAAAATCCGAGAGAGCCGTCCTCGTAAACAGGGCATTGTTTTAAATCAAGACGTGGGGAATCAATATGCGCAGCGCTGATACGAACTCCGTCTTTAACCGGTCTTGTGCCTTTAACGCAAAGAATAATCGCCTTGCCCCTGTTAAAATAATAAACCTTGTCGCCCGGATTAAGAGCGTCGCCGAATTTGTCAAATTCTTTAAAGCCATTTTCCTTTGCAAGCCTTAAAGCGGAAGAGGCAAATTCACGTTCGGTTTTGTTTTCAAAAAGGAATTTTTTGTAGCCCTCGCAAAATTCATCGCAAAGAGCAATTTCATCGTTGCTCATAAAATCAACGCCGTTTTCCTTTTTGTTGAAGAGAAGCTCTTTAAGCTCCTGCGCTTTTGTTTTTTCAGTTGATTTACTCACAGTATTTCCTCCAATATTTTATTTATTTGAATTTCAATATTTTCACCGTCATTGTTTATAACAAAGTCGGAATGATTAGCGTAGTATTCGTCGTCAAGCTGAACGGAAATTCTTGCAGCTGCCTGCTCAGCGGAAATGTTATCTCTTTTTATAATACGTTTAATTCTCGTTTGAACGTTTGCAAGAACGCTTATAATTTTGTAGCATTTATTTTGAGCGCCCGCCTCAAAAAGTTGCGGTGCGTCCAAAACGCAAAGACCGTGAGCCTTTTTTTCACAATGGCTGATTACGGCAGGATGAACAAGAGCGTTGAGCCTTTTAGTGTTTTCCTGGGAAGAAAAGGCAATTTTTGCAAGCTTTTTTCTGTTAATCGTGCCGTTTTCAATTATATCTTGCCCAAATTCGTTTGAAAGGTTCTTTAAAAGGTCAAAATCATTTTCGTAAATTTCCCGTACAACGCTGTCACTGTCGATTATGTTAAAGCCGTTGGTTTTCAGATATTCGCAAACGTAGCCTTTGCCTGCGCCGCTCGGGCCTGTCAGTCCGATAGTAAACGGCTTTTTTAAATCAATTACGCAAAAGGCGGCGGCTCTGATAAGCCGATTATATACAGCCATACCTACGCCGTTTTTTGACGGCATTCTGGCATAGACTTTTTTTGCACCCAATTCGTCAAGATGTCTTAATGCATCGAAAAGCTCCTTTGCCTGGGATAGATCGTCGCTTTCACTGCCGAAAATTACCTTTGGAATTGTCACGTTGTCATCTTTAAAGCAAAGTGCAAACGCATCTTTTCTCGAATTGACAAAATTTTCATAGTCGCTCTTGTCGGCGTCAACAATCATAACTCTCGCCTTTGGAGCATAGTGCTTGTATTTCATACCGGGAGACGGAGCGGTTTCGCTTTCGCTCATACCGTTTAAAACTGCGTCGGCTATTTTTACCTTGCCGATAACCGATTCAATCATTTCCTTTGTTACTGCACCGGGGCGAAGAATCGTCGGCACGTCAGATGCAAGAGTTATAACGGTTGATTCAACTCCGTATTCACAGTCACCGCCGTCAATAATACAGTCGATTTTTTCATTCATATCGTCAATGACATATTTTGATTTGGTCGGCGACGGCAATCCCGATGTGTTTGCGCTTGGTGCCGCAACAGGACAGCCGGAAGCGTCAATCACCATTCTTGCAATGCGATTTATCGGCATACGAACGGCAACAGTGTCAAGACCGCCGCTGACAGTGTCGTTAATCAGATTGCTCTTAGGCAGAATTATTGTAAGAGGGCCCGGGAAAAAGCGGTCAATCAGCTTTTTTGCGGCTGGTGTAAGTTCCTTTACAAGAGGGGCAGTGTCCTCTTTTGTGCTGACCTGA
>JAJBVC010000194.1 GCA_020860025.1 Clostridiales bacterium
TGCTAAAAGTCTGCGTTTTTTCATTAATATTTTCACTCCTTTTTTTGTCGGTCGCATTTTTATTTTTTTGCCGAAAAAGATTATAAAACCGAGTATACCCCCAATTTTTTAAGCCTTAAAAATAAGACGTACAAAACAAAGCATAACGGAAAATATGATTTTTTCGGACTTTTTGACCGTTTTCGCTCTGAATGACAGCTTTAAACAGTAAATTTTTAAGAAAAGAACCTGAACACGAGTCCCCGGCAATTTTGCCGCACGCCGAAAAGCCGAAATCAAATAATTCACTTAAAAATAAGGCTGTTTACACAAACCGCCATTACAGCTATAATTTATTATACAGCAGCGATACAAAAAAATCAATAGCAAAGATTAATTTTTAATTAATTTTTTTATATTCCCTTCTTTAAGAGTTAGCACCATATTTTTAGTGGTATATAAAATAATATATCAGTTAAAACCGGCATAATAGTCGGCTTTTTTATTTTTTAAAAAACTTGACAAAATTAATATTTTGGTCTTGATATTCTGGTGTTATGGTGTTATAATAAAGAGAGGTGATTTTATGGCATACTTTCTAAAAAAATCCAATTTAAAAAAAGGCACTTATCTTCAAATTTATGAAAGTTTTTATGAACCGAAGCGTAAAGGAACTGCACATAAATCTTATAAGGCGTTGGGGTATGTAAATGAACTGCAAGAAAAAGGAATTGATGACCCTATTGCGTTTTATAAAGAAGAGGTTGCTGAATTGAATAAACAACTGTTTGAGGAACGTCAGAAAAATAGTGTAAAACAGATTTCCGATGAAACGCCGGAAAAGCTTCTCGGATATTTCCCTTTGAAGTCAATCAATGACGGACTTGGGGTAAAAAAATACATAGACCTTATGCAGACAGCGGTGGATTTTCGTTTTAACGTTTTTGATATGATGTCGGCTCTTGTCTATTCAAGGGCAGTTTATCCTTGTTCTAAATCAAAAACCTATGATGAAGTAATACCAAAGCTGTTTGATAATTACGATTTTTCACTGTCACAGATGTATTCCGGTCTTGAATACATCGGCTCTGAGTATGAAAAGGTTATAGAAATCTATAATTATCAAATATCACAAAAATATAAGTTTGACACATCTCATTCATATTTTGACTGCACCAATTTTTATTTTGAAATAGACAAAGAAGATGACCTTCGCAGAAAAGGTCCTTCAAAAGAATGCAGAAAAGAACCTATTGTCGGCATGGGGCTTCTTTTGGACGCTAACCTGATACCGATAGGAATGAAAATCTATCCGGGAAACGAAAGCGAAAAGCCCGTAATGCGAAGTGTTATAGATAACTTAAAGCAGCGGAATAATATCTCAGGACGCACTGTTCAAGTAGCTGATAAGGGGCTTAATTGTGCCGCAAACATTATTCACGCACTGAAAGCCGGTGACGGATATGTTTTTTCAAAGTCGGTAAAAATGCTTCCCGAAACAGAAAAAACCTGGGTTCTGCTTAATAATGACTATCGCAGTGTAAAAAACAGCAGCGGCGATGTTTTGTATCGTATAAAGGAATGCATTGATGATTTTCCTTATGATATAGTAGATGTGAACGGCAAGAAAAAAACAGTTTTATTAAGAGAAAAACGTGTGGTTACTTACAATCCCCAATTGGCTCAAAAACAAGTTTTTGAAATCAAACGTCAGGTTGAAAAAGCAAGAGGTTTAAGGGCTTCGGAAGCTAAAAGATCGGAATACGGAGATTGTGCAAAATACGTATCATTTGTAACTGCTGACAAAAAAGGCAGCCAAACAAACGGCAAAATTAAAGTGGTTATGAATGAGAAAAAAATCAACGAAGCTCTTAAGCTTGCAGGATATAACCTTATTGTTACATCAGAAATCAATATGTCTGCTTCTGAAATATATGAAATCTACCACAATCTTTGGAGAATTGAAGAAGCTTTCAAGATTATGAAGTCTCAGTTGGACGCAAGACCGGTTTATCTGCAAAAACAGGATACTATTACAGGTCATTTTCTGATATGCTACCTTACTGTACTTTTGGAAAGGCTGCTGCAGTTTAAAATATTGAAAAATGAATACAGCTCAGAAGATATTTTTCGCTTTATTAAAAACTTTAAAGCTGCACAATTATCAGAAAGAAAATATATAAACCTTTCTCGAGATTTTTCATTCATTAGAAGCTTTGCAAAACTAACCGATTTACCTTTGACCTCTTATTTCCTTACTGTTGGTCAAATCAAAAAAATGCTAAACCACAGGTTCTAATCTGTGGCTTAGCACCATTTTTTCGTTCTTACTCTGAAACTCAGGTATTATAACCGCTTTTCGGCAAAAAGTCAATATCCGTAAAAAGAAATTTTCTACAGTACAAAAAGAGAACGCCCCGAAAAATTCGGAGCGTCTCAAACCAAAAACCAATTGTTATATTGAGTAGAGGAAATTAACTCTCTATAACCGTTACTTAATTTTGCCACCTAATTATGGCATTTCAAATATAAACAATTAATAATTAATTGTATTCATATTTGATTTTGTTTGATATGTCTGTGTAGCTGTAATGGATGAAGTTCCATCAGTTGCTATGTTCTCTGTTGTAAAGGAGACAATTTTCATATTAGGTTTTGTATATACTTTTTTCATTCTTCCATTACCTCCTTACTCTGCTTCACTTGCTGTGATTGCTGTATATTCCATTGAGTATCTGCCGCTTAATTCTGATGTGTCAATATCTCCTGCTGTAGTATTGTTAATAATAAATGCTACAACATATGCTTCACTGCCGAGATCATTAACAGCATCGAACTCCTTGCCGTCAACAGAAACGCCGTCATATACTTCATCACCGGTTACATAATTCTCTGCGTTGTTATTATCAACTAATTTATAGCTTGAACTTCCGCTTTGTTCATCAGCAGTAACAGCTACAATGTAATAAATTGTGCCGTCTGTGCCTGTGATTGTGCTTGTTGATGCGTCATATACAGGTGCGCTTGAGCTGAATGTAATTGCGATATAAGGAATATCCAATCCTGTAGCTGTCAATGTATATGTTCCGGCAGCAAGATCTGTAGCCAATTCATAATCAGCTACAGGCTGGGTTGCATTGTTTGCAAAAGTCTCTGTGCCTACAGTTGTTCCGCTGCTGTTCTTTAAGTAGATATATCTTGAATCTGTATGTGTAGAATTAGCACTTGCAGCATTTACCGTAACAGTTGCTCCCTCTGCAACATAGAAAGAAATAGAATCGTTAGTAGTTAATCTAATTCTGCTTGTAGTTGTTGTATTTGCAAGTGAACAAATGAAATACTTTGAAGAATCATCGCCGTTAAGCTGATTGCTTGCTGTTAATGTTAAGTCACTTGAAATAACCTTTTCAAATGTTATAGAATAAATTCTAATACCCTTTGCAGCATTGTTTGTAACGCTTATTCGGTGTGTGCCTGCACCTACAATACAGGAATAATCCTCAGCAGTTGTTCCTGTAACCGTGTCTGATGTTCCGACAGCACTTACTGTATCTCCCTCAACATCCAATATTGCAGCTGCCGTAGAATTTGAACTGCCATTCGATGAGAAACTAACAGTTACGTTATATGATGCATCAGTTACAAACTGAACATATTTTGCATAGCTGCTTGTGGTTCCTATTTGAATAGCTGCTGAGCTGCTGCTCACATATTTTGATACACCGCTTGCAGAAGCTTCAAGATAATTACCTAAAACACCTGTAAGAGAATCTCCCTGATCCCCTGAAATATCAGTAGCGTCGATAACCATAGATTCTGTAATTGTGCTTAATGTTTTTTCTGTAAACACAAGTGTAGAAGCTACTGTAAATGTATAATCATCACTGCCTGCTGTCAATACCTCGTTTGTTTCACAGCTGTAGCCTGTATAAGAAGCCGAAACTGTATCATCTGCTGCAAAAGGAGCTGCGGAAGCATTTTCGGTTACTGTCCAGCTGTAATAGCCTGTTGCTTCATCTTTGTCTCCTACAACTGCTGTGTAATCTTTTGAGCCGACAGTTAATGTAAAACTTTCGGGAACTGTAAGTCCGTCTGCAAAACTTGCTGTTCCGCTTATGGTATAATCAGCCATAGCATCGGGGTCTACAACATCGATTACTCTGATATAAGGGCAGTATCCTTCGCTGCCTGTTCTTTTAATTATGTAATCGCCTGCTTTCAGATTTGACCAAGTTACGGTTGCATAATCATCCGTAGTACTTGCATTTTTAGTTGTAGTATCTGCTGAATACAATAATGTACTTCCGTCGGAAGCATAAAGAGCAACACCTATGGAATTTGAATTTCCGTTATGGTTTAAGTAATCTACAGTAATTGAGCCTGTGCCTTTAATTGTAACACTAACACTAAAACTACCATTGGTTTTTCCGCCTTTGCAGGTAGTTATTGTGGTACCATTATACAAATCAAAACTAACCGAACCGCCTGTACTTGTTCTTGTCTGAGTATCGAATGTATGGGATGTTATAATATCACTGTTTGTATTTGTAGCTGAAGTAGCATCATCTGATGCGAAATACAGCTCGGCTACATTTGTAGTCTCTTCAGCGAAAACACTGCTTACGTTCAGTACGGTTAATGTTGAAATAACCATAACGAAAGCTA
>JAJBVC010000015.1 GCA_020860025.1 Clostridiales bacterium
TATCAATGCAATAAACTTCAATAATTGCACCAAGTATTAAAGACAGATACTTAACAAACACGATTATCTCCTCGTAATAAAGTCATAATAAGTTTCTTTGACTTTCAGCCTGTTTCGGACACTAAGAAGTACAGTTTCGCCATTTTTCATCTTAATTTCGTTTTCATTAAACTCTTTTATATGATACATATTAACTATATATCCTTGATGTGATCTAACAAAGCCATAGTTTTTTAATTTATTATAATATTCAGTTATTTTCCCAACAATTTCATATATATCACCATTTAATAAATGGAATGTTAAATGTCTATTATATCCTTCAACAAAACAAATATCTTTTATTTCAATATTAACCGAATCGTTTTGCCATTTTATTGGGATACTACTATGTAACTGGTAATATTTATTCATAACATGGTTTAAAGCCATTTCGAAAGATGATTTATTAATCTGGTTTGTTAAAAAGTTTAATGGCTCTGTTTCAACAGACGATCACACATAGTCAGGATAATTTGATATATATTCAATTATTAAATTTGGAAATTTATTTCTTATTGTCTTGGCAAGTTCAATTCCGTTTGAATTACCTAGTTCTATATCTAGAAATAAAATATCAGGACAACTTGTATTGCAATATTCAATTAATTGTTTCCCAGAATCGATTGTATAAACAACACTTTCCGAGAATTCACCAAGTATTTCGTATATTAAATGCTTAACAATATAACAATATTTTTGTTCATCATCACAAACTAATATTTTCATTGTCTTACCACTCTCATTGTTAATAATGTTTTAATTATAACAAAATTCTACAAAATAATAAAGAAAAAAACATAACTGTTGAATAAAAATTCATTTTAGCAATGATTTTAAATATAATTAAAGATAATTAACAAATATGTGTTTTTTCTTGTCATTTATAAAAATATCGAAAAAAATAGACAAAAAAATAGTATGGTATTATAGGAGGTAAAACATATTGAACCATAACATTAATTTTCAAATATCTAACTGGCTGAAATGGGATAAAAAGAGTCTCAAATTCTTTTTCCTTTGGGTGCCTGCGTTAGTGCTGCAGCCGCTTGTTACGGCATACATACCAAAGGCTATGATTGACGCAATAGGCAAGGGTGTTACTGTGCAGAATATGACGGTTATTGTTGCATTTTTAAGCTTGCTTTTAACGCTGACAATCTGGCTTGACCCGTTTATGAAAGAGCTTGTTCGTGGTGGCGCAAGAATTGTCCGTATGCGTTATGCCGTTATGGCATTTCGCAAAACGCTTTCCACCGATTATGTTAATATTGAAAGTCTTGAGGGCAGAGAAAAGCAGAAAAGAGCAGAAGCGTTTTACAATGCAAGGTTTTCCTCTGGCGCAGCATTTGTGGAGCAGTGCGCTCATTTCCTTGTTTGTGTAATCGGCGTTATCGCTTCCTCCATACTTATCTACAAAATCAATATTCTAATGATTTTGTTAATTCTTCTCACCTGCGCCTGTGAGTTTTTCCTTTTGAAATTTCTAAAAACAAAGCAAGTCGAAACGACGGATAACTATTCAAAGCTGTCGGGAAAATTTGAGTATTTCTATAAGCTGTCAAAGAACGCAGAAGCGTCAAAGGATATTAAGTTGTACGGCTTCTCGGATTATCTGATAAAGACCGCAGCAGATTTTGTTTATCAAATTGAACGCATTAATGCGAAATACGCCAAACAGAGCGCTGCAATCAGTGGCGTAAGAGCTCTGCTCAATCTTGTTCGTGAGTTGGTTGCTTACGCATATTTGATATATTTAGTGCTTCAAAACCGTCTTTCCGTTTCCGATTTCATTTTTTACTTCGGTATCATTACAGGTTTTTCAAATTGGATAATGAACCTCGTTTTTAGTTATATGGAAATCTCCCGTTGCTGTACAGATTGCGCTTTGTACCGTGAGTTCGTTGAAGAAGAAAACGAAAGCGAGGGTAAGCCGGATGTCGATTTCAGCGAAGTTAATTCGATTGAGTTTAAAGGCGTTTCCTTTACTTATCCGGCAAGCGATACCGAAACGATACGGAATATGTCCTTCAAGGTAAATAAGGGCGAGAATATTGCTATCGTAGGCGAAAACGGAGCAGGCAAAACAACGGCAATTAAACTCCTTTGTGGATTGTACTATCCGAGCAGGGGCGATATTCTTATTAATGGCAGAAGCAGCAGAGAATTTTCTACCGACAGCTATTTCAATCTGTTCTCCGCTGTTTTTCAGGATTACTGCTTTATGCCGATGACGGTAGCGGAAAACATTACCGCTGAACCAGCATATGATAAAGACCGCCTGTACTCCGCATTTGAGAAGGCGGGCATTACCGATAAAATCAATTCGCTTCCCGAAAAAGAAAACGCCTTAATGGTGAAAGAGGTCTATAAAAATGCCGCCGATTTCTCCGGCGGTGAAAAGCAAAAACTATTACTTGCCAAGGCGATTTACAAAAACGCCCCTGTTCTTATTCTTGACGAGCCGACAGCGGCGCTTGACCCGATAAGCGAGAATGAACTGTACCTCAAATACAATGAGCTGACCGAGGACAAAATCTCCTTCTTTATTTCTCATCGACTTTCCTCAACCCGTTTCTGCGACAGGATTCTGTTTATTAAAGACGGTGCCATTTCGGAAAGCGGTACGCATGAGGAACTGATGGCGTTAAAGGGCGCTTATTACAGAATGTACCAAACCCAAAGTATGTATTATAAGGAAATGGGGGTGGCTGTAAATGAGTAAAGCAAAGCTGATTAAAAGAATGTATCGTGAGGTACATTCCCTTGACCGCCGCCTTCTTCCGACAACTGCCGTTCAGGCGGTTATTGACAGCATTAAGCCGTTTATCAATATTTACTTTTCGGCAAGGCTGATTACGCTACTTACTCAAAAGGCGGACACAAAAGAAATTATTACAAATATTGCTTTTGTACTTAGCATTAACATTGTTATCTTCTTTTTAGCATCTTTCCTGAACAATTATAATGAAAATCATCGTATGATGATGCTTGACCTTGAGAATAAAAAGGTCGAGGAAAAGCTGTATAATGCGGATTATGCACTGCTGAATGACAGCGAATTTAAAGAGCTTTTGCATCGTCACGAGGAAGCGGGCAAGAGTCGCTGGGCAAGGCTACCATACTTTATGTGGACGACACTGCAATTCACAAGAGGCGTTTTAACAACAATTATCTCGTTCATTATCATTATTCCTCTGCTTAAAGTGGGATTTGTCAGAACGGGCAACACCTTTTTTGAAAGACCGCTGTTTATCATTACCATAGTTGCAGCAATTGCCGTTATGGCAGTGATAATACTGATTGTTGCATCAAAGATTAACAAGTCCTATCTTGAAGCAAACGAAAAGTACGCCGAGCTTGACCGTATTTTCTATTCCTTTATCGACATTTTAGGTGACTACAAAACTGGTAAGGAAATAAGGCTGTATAAAGAGCAGAACCTAATTGACAATATTGCAACGCAAAAGATACTGACTGACGGTGAGATAACGCTCCGCAAAATATCAATGAGAACGGCAAAATCAAGCTCGTTTATTGCCATTCTCGGTGCGTTAGTCGGTTTCGGCGTGTACCTGTTCATCGGCGTTAAGGGCTTGTTCGGACAGTTCGGTATCGGCTCGCTCGTATTGTACTGCGGCTCGTTTATGCAGATTATCAGCGGTATTATGATGTTCGCTAATACGCTTGGTAAGCTGAAAGAAATTCTTCCGCTTGCAAGGGATTATTTCAAAATTCTGGAAGCCGAAAGCACGATGGTTTACGGAAACCGTGAACTTGATTTAACCAACGGCTTTGAGATTGAGTTCAACAATGTTTCGTTCAAATATCCGAAGAGTGATAATTATGCACTGAAACATATTATCCTTAAAATCAGGGGCGGCGAAAAGCTCGCTGTTGTCGGCAGAAACGGTAGCGGTAAAACAACCTTTATTAAGCTGCTTTGCAGATTGTATGATGTTGATGAGGGTGAAATTCTTATTAACGGAGTCAATGTCAAAGAATACACAAGGGAAAGTCTAAACGCTCTTTATTCCGTTGTATTCCAAGATTACAAAATATTGTCGTTGACTGTTGCAGATAATATTTCAGCAAGTGACGAGTGCGACAAAGCAAAATTGTGTTCTGCACTTGATAAAGCAAATATCAATGAAAGAATCGAGGCAATGCCGCAAAAAGAAAAGACTTATCTTTACAAGGATTTAGATAAGTCCGGTGTCGAAATATCGGGCGGCGAAGCACAAAAGCTGGCGCTTGCCAGAGCGTTATATAAGGATTCACCGATTGTAATTCTTGACGAGCCAACAGCAGCGCTTGATCCGATTGCAGAAAACGAGATATACTCCCGTTTCAATTCCTTTGTGGAAAATAAAACGGCAATCTATATTTCGCACAGGCTTTCAAGTTGCGCCTTCTGCGACAGAATCGCTGTGTTTGATAATGCTGAACTTGTTGAAACAGGCACGCATAATGAGCTTATATCAGCAAACGGAAGATATGCAGAACTCTGGAATGCGCAGGCATTTTATTATAATTAAACCATGTCATATATATCATGTAGAAAAACTATAAACAATTATCTGTTAAACAT
>JAJBVC010000186.1 GCA_020860025.1 Clostridiales bacterium
GCACTTTTAAATTGTTGTTGTAATAAGATGACTTTTTTGTTATTAAAAGATAAAAGTAATAAAGATACTTCTATTTTTATCACATGAGCGTGGTTATGACTGCTTTATCGACAGACTGAGGGACTGCCTCACGAAAAAATTGTGAGACAGTCCCTTTTAATAAAAATCAGTCGTTTGGTATAAATGCTCTATGCACTGCAGCAACCGCTCTGTCAGCGTCATCAGCGTCAATAACAACTGAAATCTTAATTTCAGAAGTAGAAATCATCTGAATGTTTATATTGCTTTCATAAAGTGCCTCAAACATTTTCGACGCAGTTCCGGGATGAGATTCCATACCGGCACCAACAATAGAAACTTTTGCAACCTCAGTATTGCAGACAATTTTGCAGTCGTCAAGCATACCGTCAAGCAGTTCAACCGCAAGAGGGCCGTTTTCCTTACTTACTGTAAATACAATATCCTTTGTTCCGTCACGTCCGAATGACTGAAGAATAATATCAACATTGATATTTTTTGATGAAAGCTTTGAGAAAATTTTAAACGCAACACCCGGTGTATCCTGCAAATTTAAAATTGAGACGAGCGCAACGTCTTTATCCTTAGTTACACCTCTGATTAACATTTTTTCCATTTTAGCTACCTCCTTAACGATTGTACCCGGTACCGGGTTAAGTGATGAAAGAACTTCAAGCTCTACGCCGTATTTTTTTGCCATTTCAACAGAACGATTGTTTAGCACCTGAGCGCCGAGAGTGGCAAGCTCAAGCATTTCGTCATAAGTGATTTCCTTAAGCTTTTTAGCATTTTCGACCTTACGTGGATCTGCTGTGTAAACACCTTCAACATCTGTAAAAATCTGGCATTTGTCCGCCTTTAGCACAGCGGCGATTGCAACGGCTGACGTATCTGAACCGCCACGTCCCAATGTTGTTAAATCATCATAACGGTTAATACCCTGAAAGCCTGCCACAACGACTATATTGTGCTTTGCAAGTTCAGCCTGCAACCTGTTAGGCTTAATATTCTTAATTCTTGCCGCATTATAAATAGAATTAGTATTAAAGCCAGCCTGCCAGCCGAGAAGACTGATTACAGGATAACCCATTCCCTCAATCGCCATTGCAAGAAGCGAAATTGAAATTTGCTCTCCTGCCGTCAAAAGCTGGTCCATTTCTCTTTTAGCGGCTTTTGGGTTAATTTCGTTTGCCTTTGCAATCAAATCGTCGGTAGTATCGCCCTGGGCAGATACAACCACAACCACATCGTTACCCTGCTTGTACGTTTCCGTAACAATTCGGGCAACATTTTTGACACGCTCGGCATCGGCTACGGAAGAACCGCCGAACTTTTGAACAATAAGTGCCATAAATGTATAATCCTCCAACTTTATTTATTAGTAGTTTGTAACCTTAATAGTATTGATAACATTCAAATCCTTGATTTTTTCTTTCAGCTCATTTTCAGTCATAATGTCTGTAATAAATGCAACCTCGTCTGACGGCTGACCTGTTCTTGTCAGATACCTTACATCGGAAAAGATTGAGTTGATTTTTGCACAGTCGGATTTTGCACGAACATAAAAAGGCATTTTAATTGTACTTTTATAATCTACAACATAATCCTCATCGCCAGCGCCCCAACCGAAAATTTTTCTCCTGTTGGTATGCTTTGCACAGTCAATCATATCCGCAACAACAGCCGAAGCGGTCGGCAGTTTGCCTGCGCCTGGCCCATAGAAGCATACATCGCCCACAGCGTCGCCACGTACCAAAACTGCGTTGAACACATCCTTTACCGACGCAAGCTGAGAACCGTTATAAACAACAGCCGGACTTACAAAAGCTGCAATGGAATCCTCGTTGATATACTTAATCTGACCGAGAAGCTTGATTACTCCTCCCGCACAGTTGATATAAGAAACATCCTCAAGTGTAATATCGGAAATTCCCTGCGTTTCAACCTGCGACGGATAAACATGCTTGCCAAAAGCAAGCGACGCAAGAATACAAACCTTACGGCAGGCGTCGTGTCCCTCAATATCGGCTGTCGGGTCTTTTTCGGCATAGCCCTTATCCTGCGCTATTTTAAGCGCTTCGTCAAATGACATTCCCTTTTCAATCATCATAGTTAAAATAAAGTTTGTTGTACCGTTAAGAATACCGGCAATACCCTCAATATGATTTGCCGCAAGGCACTGCGTAAGCGGACGGATAATAGGGATTCCGCCGCCGACAGAAGCCTCAAACAAATAGTTTACGCCGTTTTCCTCAGCCGTATTTAAAAGCTCAAGTCCCTTATTTGCAACAAGCTCCTTGTTTGAAGTAACAACGCTTTTGCCGGCTTTGAGCAGCTTCATTGTAAAATCAAAAGCAGGATTTACACCGCCCATAGTTTCAGCGACAACCTTGACCTCATCATCGTTAAGAATATCATTAAAATCCTTTGTAAACAAAGCCTCGTGAGAATCACCGGGAAAATCACGAAGGTCAAGAATATGCTTAACCTCCAAAGCTTCGCCACCTGTTTTCTTAGGGATTGAATCCGAATGACTTTCAATTACCTCAACAACACCTGAACCGACTGTTCCGTAACCCATTACCGCTACTTTCATATATCTGTTATACCTCCCGATAAATCTGCAAATGCGAACTTAAATCACACCGGCATTTAATTTAAATAATGTTATTTCAAAGAAACAAAGTTGACCCCGTCAATTTTCTCGATTGCCTGCGCAAGCTCCCGAACCGATATTGTCATCTGCGTAACTCTGATTGTTACGGAAATATCGGCAACTGAATTTACAGGCACGCTTTGATTAACCGAAAGAACATTTGCACCCGCTTTATATATTTCACTCATCAAGGCGGACAACACACCTGCGTTATCCTTGAGCTTTGCGCTTATTGTTTCGGTTTCGTCATTCGTGTCGCCGTTATATTCAAATATTGCGTCTTTATATTTATAGTATGCGCTTCGGGAAATTCCCGCCATCTTCGCCGCCTGTGAAGCCGACTGCGCTTCTCCTGACGCCAAATAATTTTTTGCGTCAACAACCTTTGAATATATTGCAGGCAAAATGTTTGAATTTACTAAATAATATTTTATCTTGTCCATAAATCTGTCCTCCGATGGCGGACATTTGTTTTGCTGTGAAAAACACTTTCTATATATTAACAAAAAAAGTCTGAAGTATCAAGCCCTAATTTAAAAAAATATATAAAATATATCTTTTTTTCTTGATAAATGAGTTCATTTGAATTAGAATAATTCTATAGAAATTATGAAAGGGAGTTCATCCTTGACAAACAAAGTTGAAAAAAGGCGTGCCACTCTGATAAATATTGCATACATAGCGGTACTGCTCGGTCTTGTATATGTTTTTTTCAAATACTGCTTTGGTATAGCGGCACCGTTTTTGCTTTCTTTCTTTTTTGCAGTCTTGCTTCAAAGACCGCTTCGCTGGCTTGATAAAAAGACTAAAAACAAGTGTCATACGCTTTGGAGCATTTTGCTGATAATTTTTTCTATTTGTATAGTTCTTGTTCCGATAATTCTGATTCTTGCGATGATTGGCAGGGAAATTTCGGAATTTATAACGTATCTTTCCGAACAGCTTTCCGATTTGCCGACTTTTCTTGTCACTCTTGAAAATGAGATATTAAATTTTCTTGATTTTCTGCCCGACGCAATTTATACTTCTGTTTCGGACAGTATAACAAATTTTTTCAGCAATTTAATTAACGGCTTTGATATTTCCAGTATTGATATTGATATTCAGTCTATCGCCGGCGGAGTTACAAGCGGTATTAGCGGTGTTTACAGCGTTGTTAAGAACATGCCGTCGGTTTTGATAGGAATTGTAATAGGAATTGTTGCATGGATATTTTTCACAAAAGATTATAAATTTATCGTTGGATTTTTAAAAAAGCAGCTCCCGCAGGGCAAAGAAAATCTGCTTAGTGAAATTAAACATGTTTTTTCAGATACAGTATTAAAAATGTTTCGTGCCTACGGACTGATAATGTTCATCACATTCTGTGAGCTTTTCCTCGGACTTTCCATACTGAATTTAATCGGTGTAATGAACAATAGCTATATATTTATTATCGCTATCGCCATTGCTATTTTCGATATTTTACCTGTTGCCGGTTCGGGCGGAATACTTATTCCTTGGGCGATTATTTCACTTGTTCTCGGCAATTACGGTCAGGCAATCGGACTTATGGTGATTTACGTTGTAATCAGCATTATTCGTCAGTATATCGAGCCAAAAATTGTCGGCACATCGCTTGGCGTTCATCCGATTGTTACTCTTGCGGGACTTTATTTCGGACTGAAGCTGTTCGGATTTATGGGTATGTTTATTGTTCCGATTTGTATTATGACAATTAAAGCATTCAATGACACCGGAAGAATACATCTCTATAACTCCCCCGACAGAAATTAAATGATATTAGATGCAATCATAACCATGTTCAATTATTAATGCGTCAGATTATTTTTTAGTCTTTGTATTTTAT
>JAJBVC010000069.1 GCA_020860025.1 Clostridiales bacterium
ACGCTCAAGAAGCTCATACCATCTGCGGTCAACTTCCTTTTGAAACGCTTCAATCATCCACTCGTTTCCCGGCTTAAACATATGTTTAAATCTACCCTGCTTAGAAAGCCACTCCTCAATAGGAACGTAATTTCTCGGCTCATAGTTAAGTATCCACTTGCCGTCAATAACTTCAAATAAAGCCCAGTAGCGTGTTTCAACAGCGAGCTTACAAATTTCCATAATGTCGGGAGTATTGTACCGCCATCCTCTTGGACAAGGTGCCATAACATTAAGAAAAGCAGGGCCTTTTGTATAAATTGCCTTTTCGGATTTTCTGTAAAGGTCACGGAAATTTTGAACGAACGTTGTCTGTGCAACATACGGTACATTATGCTCTGCGATAATTGCAGCCAAATCTTTCCTGTACTGAGGCTTACCCGTTGACTGAGAGCCGACAGGAGTAGTTGTTGTATCGGCAAACATAGGTGTTGCAGACGAACGCTGAATACCTGTATTCATATATGCGCCATTATCATAACAAACGTAAACCATATCGTGTCCACGCTCCATTGCGCCGCTCAGCGACTGAAAGCCTATATCATATGTACTGCCGTCACCGCCAAAGGTGATGAACTTATACGTTTCATCAAGCTTACCTTTTCTTTTAAGAACATTATATGCAGCCTCAACGCCCGACATTGTTGCGCCTGCATTTTCAAATGCATTGTGGATATAACTATCCTTATAAGCAGTATAAGGATACATAAATGAAGAGACCTCAAGACAGCCTGTTGCGTTGCCGACTACAGCCTTATCGCCAGGCTTTACAGCCTTTAATACGTTGCGAACCGCAATAGTTCCGCCGCAGCCTGCGCACATTCTGTGACCGCCTGAAAGGCGTTCTTCTCTACCGACAAATTCTTTAAAATTATACATTATTTACATAGCCTTTCTGTATTATTCCGTAGCTTAACCTCTTACGCCCATATAGCGATAAGGCTCATCAACCTTACCTAAATTCGCTATTTTTTCAAGCTCGTTATACACGTTAATCATATCTGAAACCTTAACATCACGTCCGCCCAATCCGTAAACGTAGTTGACGGTCAAAGCATCAGCCTTAGCTCTGTAAAGTGCTGTTGTAACCTCAGCACCAAGCGGGCCGCAGTTATCGTTATAAGATTCGGTTCTGTCCATAATAGCAACGGCTTTAACGTTTTTAAGAGCATCTGCAATCTCTGTTGCGGGAAAAGGTCTGAACAGACGGATTTTAATTAAGCCTGCTTTAACACCCTGTTCTCTGAGTTCGTCTACAGCATCCTTTGTTGTACCTGCTGCCGAGCCTATAATTACAACAGCATATTCGGCGTCGTCCATTTTATATTCCTCAAACAAGCCGTATTCCCTGCCTGAAATCTGTGCATATTCCTTAGCAACATCAAGAACGACCTGCTTTGAATTTTTAAGTGCTTCAGCCTGGGCACGCTTTGCTTCAAAATAATAGTTCGTTACGCTGTACGGGCCGAGAGCCATAGGGCAATCGGGATTTAAAAGGTAATTTTCTGGTGTGTATTCACCTACAAAATTTTTAACCTCCTCATCCTCGTTAAGAACAATATTTTCAACGGCGTGAGATGTAATAAAGCCATCCTGACAAATCATTACAGGAAGCATAACCTTTTTATTTTCGGCAATACGATATGCCATACAGAGATTATCGTAAACCTCTTGATTATTTTCAGCATAAATTTGAATCCAGCCTGCGTCCCTTGCGCCCATAGAATCGCTGTGGTCGCAGTTGATATTTATTGGGCCGGAAAGCGCTCTGTTTACAAGAGTTAAAACGCATGGAAGTCTGTTTGACGCAGCGAGATAAAGCTCTTCCCACATAAGTGCCATACCAGCTGACGATGTAGCGGTTACACTTCTTGCACCGGCTGCCTGAGCGCCGATTACAGCGGACATTGCGGAATGCTCGGATTCAACTGGGATAAATTCACTGTCCACCTGACCGTTTGCAACAAGCTTTGAAAAATACTGTGGAATTTCTGTTGACGGAGTAATTGGAAATGCCGCCATAACATCGGGATTTATTTGACGAAAAGCCTCAGCAACGGCTTCGTTACCGCTTAATCTGTCTTTTCTTGCCATATTATTTTACTCCCTCCATAGTAATTGCACCGACATGGCAATTTTTAACGCAAATGCCACATCCCTTGCAGTGCATATAGTCAAACGGTCCACGTTTGCCGTCGATAACAGGAATACAACTGTCGGGGCAAACAGGAACACACATTAAACAATGAATACATTTTGTTTCATCAATTTGGGGCTGAACCGAAGTCCATTCACCTGTGTTAAAATCCTTGGAGGTCATTTCACCGTAGATTTGCATACCCTCGGTTAAATCCTGCCAATTACAGTTCAAATGAAGCTTATTTACATCTGATTTCATAATCTTACCTCCTATTTAACCTCATCAAAAGCCATTTTAAGAGCATTCATATTGCCCTCGATAACATCAGGCTTTGATGCGAATTTGTGAGAAAATGAATTTTCCATTTCAGCAAGGAATGTTTCCTTATCCATAACGCCCGAAACCTTAACAACGGCTGCAAGCATCGGTGTGTTGGGGAAATATTTACCAAGGCACGCAACAGATATTTTTCTTGCGTTTATACGGTAAATTTTACCGTTATATCCTTTAAGCTTTGCTTTAATCTCTTCAGCAGATTTTGAAGTATTGACAATAATTGCACCGTTTTCCTTAAGACCCTCTGTTACATTAACAGTATCAAGAAGTCCTGAATCTACAACTACAACATAGTCCGGCTCATATATATTTGAATGAACTCTGATTTCATCAGTTCCGATTCTGTTATAAGCTGTAATCGGAGCACCCATACGCTCAGGTCCATATTCGGGAAAGCCCTGAACGTGCTTGCCTGTCTTGAATGCAACATCGGCAAGAAGCAACGCTGCGGTTTTAGCACCCTGACCGCCTCTGCCGTGCCAACGGATTTCTATTAAATCGCTCATATTTTCATAACCTTTCCGGCTACAGATTAAATAGTTTAAAATTGTTGATACGCCCTATTGTAGCCGGATAAGGCGTATATGGAGGAGTCTCTTCAAAATTATACCCTCGACAAATTTTAAGGGCATATAGTCTTTTAGTGTGTTCTATCACACTAACTCTCCCATAAGAAAAAATAAACCCCTTTGCCAAAAGGCAAAGAGGCGATTAAAACCGTGGTACCACTCTTTTTCGTTGATATAAAATACAACGCACTTTATGTACTAAAATACACTATCCCTGTAACGGGGGCACCCGTCTGCACTTACTGATGTTCGGCACAGCCACTCGGAGATGATAACCTGATAAAGCCTGTACTGACTTTCACCTGCCGTCAGCTCTCTAAAACGAAGCATTTAACAAATCGTGTTCTCTTCTGCGTGTTTATACTCTTATATTGTAAATATGATAATACTTTAATTTTATTTTGTCAAGATTTATTTTTTTACATCAATTTTAGACAAACTCACTATATAATTTGCCTTTTGATTTGACATTAGGATTTCACATTAGTATAATGATATGTAAAATATTAAATAATTTAAAAACATTTAAATACTAAATATGCAGATTGTAAAATGAAGATACAACAGTAAAAAATATTTGTATCAAAGGTCTCTCATCAGATTTGAGTTGAAAAACGCAAATCGAAACATATTTGAAAACACATGCATAATAATATTGAAAGGAAAATACCAATCATGAAAAAAGACATTTCAGATTCATCGCAACGTAAAGTCGGATTGATAATGTCATATGCACAAATCGCAATATCATCACTCATTAGCATATTATACACTCCAATAATGATTCGGACTCTTGGTCAAAATGAGTATGGACTTTACGGTACTGTAAGTTCCTTTGTTGGTATGTTATCGTTGCTGAACCTTGGATTTTCAAGTTCATATATAAAATTTTACTCTACATATAAAATTAAAAACCAAGAAGATAAAATACGCAGCTTTAATTCCCTGTTTTTCTACGTTTTTGCTGTAATAGCGGCACTTGCTTTAATAATTGGGCTATTCTTTTCATTTAATTTAAATTTAGTTTTTGACGAAGGACTAACAAGTGATGAATACTCGAAAGCACGGATAATGATGATAATGCTTACAATATCAATGGCTTTAGGGTTTATTACAACTGTTTTTTCATGTTACATAGGTGCAAATCAACGATATATATTTTCCAAAGGATTAAGTCTTGCAAGCAGTATTATAAATGTTGTTGTTCAAATTATAATACTTTTTTCAGGTGGTGGGGCAGTAGGACTTGTTGCTTTTTCTCTTGCTTCATCGATTATCATACAGTTGATTAATATTATTTACTGTTATAAAAAATTAGATTTTGCTTTTGATTTTAAACATATTGAAAAGGGGCTTTTTAAAAAATTTTTTTCATTATACGGACTTATAGATATCAATTTAATCTTTGATAAGATAAATACCGG
>JAJBVC010000038.1 GCA_020860025.1 Clostridiales bacterium
GTATAGCGGTAAGGCGGAAGAGTGATTATACCGTCAATCGAAGTAAATTCAAAATGATTATATGAATTATCCCATTCGTCACCGACAAAAATTGAGACTTCACTGTCGCCGTTATTGATTGCGACAAGCATTGAGGCATCATTTGAATCACGGCGATATGCAATAGCGGTATCATTACAAAAAACAGGTGTAAATTCGCCGTCGATAAGTGCCTTATTGCCGTGGCGTATTTCGCCGAGACGTCTATACCAGCGAAGGAGCTCTTTATTTTGATGCTCCCAGTCCATACAACATCTGTTAAACGGATCTTTCATTCCCTGCATTCCGATTTCATCACCGTAATATACAGACGGAAATCCCGGCAGAGTATACTGAATAAGCGACGCCATTTTAAGCATAGATACCCCCTTTAAATAATCGTATTTTGAAAGAGTATTATGCTCATACTGCCATTGCCTGCCTTTTCCCTCACTGTCGGCGCCTGCAAGGCGTGTTATTGCACGCATTGTATCGTGCGTGCCAATATGGTTCATAAGTATATTCAAAACCTGTGGCGGATAGTTTTCAACAATGCTCATTATCGAATCAAAGAACACATTGCCGTTACCCGAACGGACAAAATTTAAAATTGCTTCCGCAAACGGGTAATTCATTACAGAGTCAAGCTCCTCGCCGAGAAGATACTTTCTGCGTTCTCCATAGGCAAATTTATTTGTTGCATCCTCCCAAACCTCGCCGATAATAACCGCATTTTCATTTTCATCTTTAACCGCTTTTCGCAAATCGTCAAGAAAAATATCGGGAAGCTCATCGGCAACGTCAAGCCGCCAGCCATCTATACCGCAGCGAAGCCATTTTCGCAAAATGCCGTTTTTGCCGCATATATACTTTCTGTAATCAGGATTTTCCTCAATCACTTCGGGCATTAGCTTTATGCCCCACCACGAATGATAATCGTCAGGATAATTTATAAATTTATACCAACTGTAATATGGACTTTCCTTACTGTTATATGCACCTAACGTATCGTAACGGTTATACATATTAAAATACTTGCTGTCACAGCCGGTATGACTGAAAACGCCGTCTAAAATAATTGAAATTCCGTATTTTTCCTTTGCGGTTTTACAAAGGCTTTTTAAGTCATCTTCTGTTCCGAGCAAAGAATCTATTTTTTCATAATCAGCCGTATCATAACGGTGATTTGAATGAGATTCAAATATAGGGTTCAGATAAATGCACGTTACTCCAAGCTTTGCAATATATGGCAGTTTTTGCTCGATTCCTTTTAAATCGCCGCCGAAATAATCATTATTCCAAATGCCATTCATTTGCTCCTCACGCCAAAAAGGCTCTCCACCCCATTCACGCATCACACGGCTTTTCGGTACATCTTTTTTTTCGCTGTCGGAGCGATAAAATCTGTCGGGAAAAATTTGGTACATAATTCCGCCCTTTAAAAAATCGGGGGTTTTAAAATTTTTATCGTATACAGTTTGCTGAAAATCCAAACCGTTTGCCGAAAACTCACCGATACCGCCGCCTACATTATAAATAAAGCTCTTACCCCAAGGCGTTTCAAGCTCAAAATGATAGAAGTAAAGTCCCGGAGTTGTTGCTGTAAAATGAAGTTCCCAATATTCCTTGTCATCACCGCACATTCCTGCCCAGAACATATTATAATACACTGTGTCCTCCGTATCCTTGGTTACGGCGAGAGTTGCACAGCTGCACTTGCAGTCCCTTGGCAAAACTATACGAAGTTTGCACGGCTCATCGGTTGCAATAGCCGATATTATTGACTTGTATGCTTTATTTCTTGAATTGAAAATCGGCATAACTTCTCCTCTAAACACATCAACAGACACGGTTTAAATTATAAATCCGTGTCTGTGTTTATTTTATCTGAAAATCCTTAGCCTTTTATTTAGCCTTTTTTACGGACTTTGAAGCTGATTTTTTAGCCGTTTGCTTTTTAGCGGCTTTGCTCGGCATCATAGGAGCGGATTTCTTTGCGGTTTTAGGCTTTTCACTTTCAAACTGAACAGGCTTTGTATTCCAAATATTATTTGCATAGTCCATAATTGAACGGTCAGCGCTGAATATTCCTGCGCCGCTGATATTCATAAGTGACATTCTTGCAAATTTCTCCTTATCGGCATATGCCAAAGCGGAAGCACGCTGAGCGTTTTGGTAATCGGCAAAATCCGCAAGAGCCATATACGGGTCAACATTCATAAGAGATGATGAAATCTCGCCGAACGACTTGCCGTTGACGCCGTAATTTATAAAGTCAACCGCATTTTTGAGCGTTTCATTATTTATAAGATACTGCATCGGATTGTAGCCGCTTCTTTGAAGCTGTTCAACCTCAGGAGTTTTAAGACCGAACAGGAAGATATTGTCGTCGCCGACAGCCTCGTAAATCTCTACATTTGCGCCGTCAAGCGTTCCGAGAGTTACCGCACCGTTTAACATAAGCTTCATATTGCCTGTACCCGACGCTTCTGTTCCGGCAAGTGAAATCTGCTCGGAAATATCTGCGGCAGGCATAAGGGCTTCGGCAAGCGATACGCTGTAATCCTCCATAAATACGACTTTAATTCTGCCCTTAATGTCAGGGTCGTTATTGATAACCTTTGAAAGAGCATCGATAAGCTCAATAATTTTCTTCGCCATAAAATAACCTGGAGCTGCTTTTGAGGCAAAAATATACGTTCTCGGGGCAAATTCCATATTAGGATTTGCCTTTAACATCTGATACTGTGCAATAATGTTAAGGACATTAAGCTGCTGCCTTTTATACTCATGAAGTCTCTTAACCTGTACATCAAAAAGAGATGTTGGGTCAAGCTCTATGCCGTTTCTTTTTTTGACAATTTCAGCAAAGCGTTCCTTGTTGGCAAGCTTAATTGAATTAAGACGTTCAAGAACCTGCTTATCGTCGGCATGATCACGAAGTTTAAGCAGTTCATCGCTCTTTGTAATAAATCCGTCGCCGATAAGTTCTGTTATGAACTTTGTAAGCTCAGGGTTTGCCTGGCAAATCCAACGTCTGAACGCAATACCGTTCGTTACATTCTTGAACTTATCGGGTGTAATTGTATAAAAATCGTTAAATACAGTGTCTTTAAGTATTTCCGAGTGAAGGGCAGATACACCATTTACAGAATGTGAGCCGGCTACGCAAAGATTTGCCATACGTACAACACCACCTGAAACGATTGCCATACGTTCAACCTTGTCGGCATCCTGTGTTGCACCCCATACATATGCACGAAAACGATTATCTATTTCTTTGGTAATATCATAAATACGTGGAAGCAGACGGCGGTATAAATCCTCGCTCCAGCACTCAAGCGCTTCCTTCATAACCGTATGATTGGTATAAGCGACAGTCTTTGTAACAATATTCCATGCGGAATCCCAGTCATAGCCACATTCGTCAAGCATAATACGCATAAGCTCGGGAATAGCCAAGGTAGGATGAGTGTCATTGATATGAATTGCAACCTTGTCGGAAAGATTATCGAGTGTGCCATATTTTGTTAAATGACGCTTGATAATATCCTGAACTGAAGCCGATACAAGAAAATACTGCTGACGAAGTCTGAGCGACTTACCCTCCTGAGTATTATCAGCAGGATACAATACCTTTGAAATAGCCTCAGCCATAGCAGACTGTTCCATAGCCTTAATATATGAGCCTGAATTGAAAAGTCCCATATCAAGAACAGGCTTTTTGGCAGCCCAAAGACGAAGCCTTGAAACACCTTTGCCCTTACCTGAAACGTACATATCATAAGGAATTGCGGCAACTGTGTTGCAGTCCCTATACTCAACGTGATGATAATCACCGTCCCAGCTTTCTTCAACCCAGCCCTCAAAGTTTATTTCAACAGCACGCTCCTCACGTGGAACAAGCCAAACCTCACCGCCGGGAAGCCAAAAATCGGGAAGCTCGGTCTGCCAGCCGTCAACAAGCTTTTGCTTGAAAATACCCGCTTCATAGCGAATAGAATATCCCATTGACTGAAAACCGTTTGTTGCAAGACCGTCAAGATAGCAAGCGGCAAGACGTCCGAGTCCGCCGTTGCCGAGTCCTGCGTCAGGCTCATCGTCATAAAGTTTTTCAAGATTAACGTCAAAAGACGCCAAAGCCTCTTTAAACGTATCTGTTAAATCAAGATTGTAAAGATTGTTTTTTAATGAGCGACCCATTAAAAATTCCATACAAAGATAATAAATTTCCTTTGAATTTTGACCCTTAGCCTCGTGGCGAAACTCACTGTTCATTTGTGAAAGCATATCACGAATAATCATTGCGACTGCTTTATAATATTGCTCGTTCGTAGCAGTTTTAGGATCAACGCCGAAGAAATGGCTAAGCTTGTCGTTAATCGCTTTCTTTGCTTGCGAAACAGTCATCTTTTTCATACAAATCCTCCAAAAAATATTGTAAATTCAGTTGAATTTATTAGTTTGTTTGTTGATTATA
>JAJBVC010000155.1 GCA_020860025.1 Clostridiales bacterium
TTATATAAACTATTCACCTCCAGAAAATTTTAAACATATTACCGCTGACTTGTTCTGCCTATTAAATAATCTACGCTTGTTGAATAAAAATCAGCTAATTTCCACAGTGAGCATATTGGAATTTCTCTTTTTTCGTTTTCATACTGTGAATACGTATTTTGCTTGACATTAAGAAGTTCTGCTACCTGTGATTGTGTAAGGTCGCTGTCCTCTCTTAAATCACGAAGTCGCACATGCTCACCCCTATCAATGTTACTCATTATTATTTTAACGAATAATATTCAAATAGGTCGTGAATATCTCAATTTGTGATTATTTATTGTAATAATTTTTTATCAAATTTCGGCATCAAGGTTCCGTTATTTGCAACAAAGCCTTAAAAAGGATAAAAAAACAGACACCCTATAAATAAGGCGTCTGTTTTTTTGGCGCAGAAGGAGAGACTCGAACTCTCGCGCCGGTTGCCCGACCTACGCCCTTAGCAGGGGCGCCTCGTCACCAACTTGAGTACTTCTGCAAGCTGACGGGTTAAACCTGTCAAGTTTTAACTGCACATCTTGTGCGAGTTATACTTTATCATAAGATTGACAAAAAGTCAATACTTAATCTTGATGAGTTTTAAAAAAAGCTGTCATTTCGTCATTCGCTTTGACTGACGGCGGGATATACGGATAGCCAACATTAAAAACGTGTTGGAGCTTTTTGCCGTTATATTTTTCCTCAAAGAACATAAATCTATTTTCAACACCCAAAGAATTAAGAAGCTTATGGAGCGCTATGCTTTGAGCTTTGATGAAATCACCCGACGCCGATATAATAAAAAACGGCGGAAGCGAGCTTGTAGCAACATTTTCAAATTTCATCAGCTGATAATAAGGCGAGCTTTTATGAGAATGAGTTCCCAAAAGCGACGTTAAATTTGCATTCATTATAATATTCGGCGAAAGCAAATCAACAGCGGCGCAGGTTGCACCGACAGCTTTAAAATTAAGACTGTTTTCTGAAAGGTTAAGCATTTTGCGTAAATTTTCATCAACATTTGCCTGCACCGAAAGACAACAAAGCTGACCGCCTGCACTGTCGCCTGTTATAAAAACATTATTCATATCGGCAAAATAATTTTGTGCATTCTCCCCTATCCATTTAAGTGCGAGCGATACATCTTTCAGTTGGTCGATAAAGCGAACGTCGTCAACGAGTCTGTAATTGATATTTGTAACAACGAATCCACGCTTAGCCAAATCCATACAATAATACTTGTTAATTTCTTTGGTTCCGTACCACCATCCGCCGCCGTGAATGTCAATGATAAGCGGTAACGGCTCTTTCGTATTTTCGGGATAATAAAAATCAAGCGTATGATATTTATTGCCGTCTTTGACATATGCAATATCGCAAACAGTCTTTATTCCAACAGGCTCAGCTTGCCGTGCTATACGCTTATCATCCGACTTTTTTGTCTGCGACCAAATAATTTTAAACATCGGCTTTAATATATCTATCATAATTACCATACCTTCCTGCATAATTTTTACTGGTGATTAGCGTGGGCATATCAAAAAAATTATTTAACCTTTGCATAATCGGTTTTATTTTTGTCAGTGTAATCGGTGTCATAAATCATTTTGTCTATGAACTGAGCGGTGAAAGTGAAATAACAGCGATTTTTTGTCCGATTAACGAAAGCACATGGGAGCATCTGAAGCTTATATTTTTTCCTTACATAATTTGGGGTGCGGTGCAATATTTTTTGATGAATAAGAATAAAAAGGTTATCCCGTCTAAAACGGTCGGCGTTATTGTAGGAATGATAACAACCGTACTTTTCTTTTACACCTACACGGGAATAAGCGGAAAAAACATTTCTTTTCTTAACATCCTGTCATTTTTCATCGGTGTATTTTCAGCGTTTTTTGTCGATTACATACTGATAAAAAGCGAATGCTTTAAAACGGGAAAATCAAATTTGATTGCAATTATAATACTTATTTTAATATGTATAATATTTTTCCTTTTTACATATATGCCGCCGCTGGTACCTTTATTTAAAGACCCTATTGACGAGAGCTTTGGTTTATAAGCTCTGTAACCTCTTTAATTTTTCTGCCGACATCTTCAACTCTGTGAGCGTCGGAGCCTGTCGAAAAGCTGACGCCGACTTCCTTAGCAACATTAAAAAACTGCTCGTTAACGCCGAGTCCCTTTGACGTATTCATCTCAAGGCGCATATTATGCTCTGAGACATTTTTGCAAAGAGAAGTATACGTATCGTTTAAATCATAGCTTGGATAAAGAGAATGACATCTTATCAAATCGGGATGAGCAATAATATCAAATAAATCACTTTTTACAAGAGAATTTTCTATTTCAAAATATCTTTTATATATCTTGTTAAAGTCCTTACCGAGCCATTGATATTTGCGCTGATTAAACGTCCAGTTGTCAATCCAGTGAACAGAGCCTATCAGATAATCAAAAAATCCATCTTTGGTTAAATTTGATATTGTTTCTTCGTGCTGCTCAAAATAACAGATTTCAAGTCCGAATGACACTTTAATCGGATACGAACGTGAACGAATATCCGATATTAAATTTTTAAATTCATCAAGAGTATGAGCGGTCTTTGCCTTGCCGTCAAACCATTTTTGCTGATAAAGGCTGTATTCCCTCGCCTCTTTAAATGTCGGGTGAAAATCCTTAAAGCGAATACTGTGCTCCAAAAGGCATATTTCGTCCATTTGCATATTTACGGCTTTTTCTATGAACTGCTCAATCCAGTCAACAGTATACGGCCCACGTTCGATATGTATATGTAAATCCTGCATAGCTTTCCCTCTTTGAATCTAAAACAAAAATTTGATTTTATCTTAACTCTATTTTACAACAAAAACGACCGAGCGACAAGGGCTCAGCCGTTATTTTTATTTATTGTAACCTTTTTTAAAGCGTTTCTTGCCCTCTTCACGGAAAGATTCAATACTGCCTCTTTGGTCGTAAAGCTCGGCTGTTTCAAGACAAATATCAAGCGAAAGATTTATACATTCCTCACTTATATTATCGGCAGTATCAAGTCGTGTATGATAATACGTTTTAGGGTCGTGATTAACACCGCAGAAGCCTACAGACTCAATGCCGTAGCGTGAAAATCCCTCAGCGTCAACAGCACCCGGATAAATATCCGTTTCTTTCATATCAATGCCGCAGTTAACGCCTGCCTCATAAAGAAGCTCGCCGACAGCATTTGAATTTTTCTGTGTTCCCGTACAGCCCTGTGTATAAATCTGAAGCTGTTCAATTTCACGCATAGTATCCATAGAGATAACGACAGTTTCAACCGCCTTGAGTTCATCCTGATGCCTTTTGGCATAAGCAACAGCACCACGAAGTCCCGCTTCTTCAGAGCCTGTCAAAAGACAGCAAACCTCTGTGTTTTCATAACGCTTGTCATTTTCAGCCATTTCCTTAAGAACGCCCATCGAAATATAATCGGCGGTAAGATTATCGTTTGCGCCGTCAACTATAACTTTCCAGTTAATAAAGAAAAGAATGGCAATAAAAAACGGAACCAAAATTATTTGAATAATTCCCATAACGAGCCAAAAATTTGACGCATAGTTTCCGCCGGCAAGCGCATAAATCATCCAAACAACATTAAAAATACAAATAAAAATCAAACCGCCGATTGAACCGCCCATTACAGGAGCGAGCGATTTAAGTCCGCCGTGAAGTGAATAAGTCCACTCGTTTGCGGCATCTGTATGACCGCAAAATACTATTCTGCGCTTAACCTCGCCGGTAGGCTTTCTGTGCGCCATAACATTCCTTGAAGTTCTTTTCGGAAAAAGGAAGTCAACATACTCACGGTACATCAAAAATTCAATAACAAGACAAGACAGCGCAAATAATGTAATGATTACCGAAATAATTGCAAGAGCGCTGTTTTGCACAACCTGCTTATATGTAAGCCAGTAAAAAATTACAGAGATAATTCCGATTATACCGGCAGGCGGAATCCAGCCCATAAAAGCATGAGGATGCAAATCAAAATCTTCCATTTCAACCTCATCCGCCCACTGCTCAAGCTCGCCTTTAAGGTACTTTTGCGCCTTTCTTTCACTATGAGTACCGGGTGCTCTCTCTTTAAAATTCTCGCATATGTAGCGAATACCGTCAACCATAAACTTCTGAGTACCCTGCGAAGCGCCGTTTGTTAAACGCATAATATCATCTCCGAATCATCAAAATAAACTAACGTGCAAATGAATTTTATATACAAAGTCCGATTTACAAACGTATTATAAAAACATCACATCGCACCTATTGAAAATAATTATACAACAGCACAGAAAAATATGCAAGTAATAATGAAAAAATAAATAAAAGCCTTGACAATAAGCGGATATTCATTTATAATATTTTTCGCAGATGGCCCGGTAGTTCAGTTGGTTAGAACGCCAGCCTGTCACGCTGGAGGTCGACG
>JAJBVC010000002.1 GCA_020860025.1 Clostridiales bacterium
TTGATTTGCTCCAACTTGAATAGTATTTTTTGCCGTCAACTGTTTTGTATGTACGAACACGGACGTAATACTTTTTCTTTGACTTTAAACTTGAAATCGTTTTTGATGTCGTGCTGTTCTTTGAAACAGTTACGGTCTTAGCATTACTGAAATCTTTTTTAGTACCATACTGAATTTGATAGCCTGTAGTTTGTGTTGATTGCTTTTTCCACTTAACAGTAAAGCCTTTAGATTTAGCTGTGATTTTGCTGATGCTTGTTGATTGTGGAACAATTTTAAATGTCTTTGAAATAGAAGAGAATGAACTGTAATCGCCTTTGAATTTAACTTTTACAGTTGCTTTTCCGACTTTCTTATTGTTTGAATAAGTCACACTATAATATTGTGAACCTATTGTATTGCCCTTACTGTCTGTTACTTTTACTGTCGGCTTTTTGCTTTTGCCATTGTATTTAGTAGACGTATATGAAAGAGTTACTTTTTTAGGCGCATACAGTTTAGAACTTTTAGATTTTCCACAACCACGGCAAGTATATGAAGCTTCTGTATAATCTGAATATGTATAGGTATAATCAAGTTTGTAGTCGTGCGTATGCTTTGAAGCAAGAAGTTTTAATGTATAATCAGCGTCATTATACAAAGGATAAGCACAATCTACCTCAAGATAATACGTTGAGTTAGCTGATAAATCACCATAGGCAATACATTGCTCAGTAAAATCATCAACATAACCAAAATCAATCTCATCACCCGACGAATTATACAAAGTTATATACGTACCATCCAAATATGGATTTACAGCTTCAAACTGATACCATGCGTTAGATGGAGCAGTGAATTTGAACCACATTGAGAAGTCATAAGACGAATATTCATAAGTCACTGATGATTGTTCACCTAATGTCAACGTGTATGCTGTAGACTTTTTATTTTCAGTTGCAAATATTGGTGTTGCAAATGAGAACATTGATGCTGCAATCACGAGCGACATCATAATACTTAATAATTTTTTCATATAAATATCTCCTTTAAAATATCACAAATGTGATAATAATTTGTAATTTCATTATAGAATAAGTTCTTATGATTGTCAATAGAATTGTTTACAATGTTTTATAATTTTTTGATTAGGATAAATTTCTAAAGCGAACCATAAAATGATACACCATAAATTGCACTGTGGCTGCTTTGATAAATTGCCTTTTTTATTATAATGACGATTTTACCAAAAACTGCCCTGCGACCTTACGGCTGAGGACAGTTTTTGTTTTACTTTTTAGTTGTTACTGTTTTGGTTTTACTCCAGCTTGAATAGTATTTTTTGCCGTCAACTGTTTTGTATGTACGAACACGGACATAATACTTTTTCTTTGACTTTAAACTTGAAATCGTTTTTGAACCGGTGCTATTCTTACTAATCGTTACCGTCTTGGCACTGCTATAGTTTTTATTTGTACTGTACTGAATTTGATAACCGGTAGTCTGCGCTGTTTTCTTGCTCCATTTTACAGTAAAGCCTTTTGATTTTGCGGTGATATTACTGATAGATGTCGCTCTCGGCTTAATTGTATAAGTCAAGGTCTTAGTACCGCTATAATTACCTTTAAACTTAATTTTAACGGTATATTTACCGACATATTTACTCTTGCTGTTTGAATAAGTTAAAGTATAGTACTTTGAGCTGATTTTATTGCCCTTGCTATCCTTGACCGTCACCGACGGTTTATGAGTTTCACCGTCATATGTATAGCTTGTTTTCGACAGCGTAAATGTAGTCGGCGAATAAATTTTTGTTGTCGATTTAACATCGCCGCACAGAGTGCATTTTGTTGTTATCTTTCCGTTTTCCTCAAGCGTTGCCACTTTAGTTACAACATTTTTATAAATGCAAAGTACATCTGTATCGGCAACAATTGTACATTTTGTGGAGGAATCATTCGGCTTAGTATATGTTGAACTGCCGACTGAACTTGAAAATTCCTCAACCCAATAATGAACGCCGTTATAATAAACGTGCGCTATACCGACGGCGGTATATGAACTGCTGAGCATATTACGTCGATGACCCTGACCTGAATAGTCGCAGTCCTCTTCAGTCCAGTCATCATTTGCCCACTGAGCGTCAGTCTGTCCGTAAGCTATATTTTCACCTGCCGCATAATATATGTACTCGGCATCGCTGTATGCGGTAAAACAGCTTTCGCCGTTAGGTCTTGTATGCGAAAAATAAACTGCAATCTCAGCCGCACGCTGCATAGCGATTTTTTCAAGGTCGTAATCGTATGTTAAAGCCTTTAAGTCGGTTTTTACGGTTTTTGTTTTATTATCCGAGTTCCAATACCAAGCGTTGCTGCCTGTTCTTAATTTGTTTATCATACTTAATATTGTTCTCGCTTCACTCTGACCGTAAATTACAGTAATGCTGACGCTTTTTAATTCGCCTGCCGACGCTGTGCAGGTTATACCAAACGTCAGCGTAAAAATCATTACAAGCGACAACAATAAGCTAAAAGTTTTCTTCATAAAATAAACCACCTAAATCTTTGATTTATATTGATTTTATTATATCATACATTTATATTTAATTCAAAAATAATAAAGAATATGATGCCGGTTAAATTATTAATATTCTAAAAAACTTAAGAATAATGCTGAACAATTTTTGTTAATTATGTTGCAATTTATTTATAATTAGTTTATAATTGAGTTGTATCAATTATGCAAAGGCATATTAAGGAGGAAATTTATATGGCAAAGAAAACCGTATTTATTACCGGCGGTACCGGTAATATGGGTTGGGCTTCCGTTCAGGAAATGCTTAAGCATCCAAGTGACATTAACATCAAGATGCTTGCAAGAAAAAGCCCTAAAAATCAGGAAAAATTAAAGGATTTGATGGCTAAGCCAAACGTAAAAATCATTTGGGGCGACCTGAATGACTACGATTCAATCCTTGAAGGCGTTACAGGTGCAGATTACGTTTTGCACGTAGGCGGTATGGTTTCTCCTACTGCTGACTGGAAGCCGTATAAAACGCAGGAAACAAACATCGGCGCTGCGCAAAGAATTTGCAAGGCTGTTCTTGCTCAGCCTGACCCCGATGCTATTAAAGTTTGCTACATAGGCACTGTTGCCGAAACAGGCGGACGTAACTATCCTATTCACTGGGGACGCTGCGGCGATCCGATTAAAATTTCAATTTATGACCACTATGCTGTTTCAAAAACGGTTGCAGAGCGTACATTTGTTGAAAGCGGAATCAAAAACTGGGTTGTAATGCGTCAGTCAGGTATTCTTTATCCAAATATTCTTAAGAATATGGACCCGATTATGTTCCACGTTCCGATTAACGGTGTTCTTGAATGGTGCACAGTTGAGGATTCGGGTCGTCTTATGTGCAATCTTGTTCTTGAGGATAAGAAAGGCAATCTCGGCTCTGATTTCTGGAATCATTTCTTTAACATCGGTTCGGGTAAGGAATACAGAATCTCAAATTATGAATTTGAGCAGCTTCTTTTAGGCACACTCGGTCTTACCGGCCCTGAAAAGCTCTTTGAGCCAAACTGGTTTATTACAAAGAACTTCCACGGTCAGTTTTATGCTGACGGCGACAAGCTTGAAGATTTCCTCCACTTCCGTGAAAACCTCCCTGTTCAGCAGTATTTTGACAGACTTGCAACGCAGGTTGAATTCTATTTCAGAATTCCAAGATATCTTCCAAAAGGAATTGTAGCCGCTTGCGCTAAGCCATTTATGAAGAAAATTGCATCTACGCCTGATTTTGGTACTCTTGACTGGGTTGCAAAAGACAATAAGGTACGTATGTCTGCATATTACGGCTCTAAAGAAGAGTGGGAAAAGATTCCTGACAAATGGGAAGACTTTGAAATCATTAAATTTGATAAAGACAACAGCGCTGCAGAGCAGTTTAAGCTTGACCACGGCTATGATGAAACAAGGCCTGAATCAGAGCTTGATATTGAGGATATGAAAATGGCTGCTAAGTTCAGAGGCGGCGAATGTCTTAGCAAGACTATGAAAAAGGGCGATATGGCAACAAAGCTTACGTGGAAATGCGGACTTTGCGGAGCGGAATTTGAAGCTTCACCTGCGCTTATCCTTCTTGGCGGTCACTGGTGCCCTGAGTGTTATATTCCTCAAAAGGAATGGAACTACGACGCTGTTGCAAAAACCAATCCGTTCTTTGCACAGGTTTGGTATCCAAGTCACTCCAAGGATGAATCAAACGTTTATAAGTTTGATGATTTGTTCCATATTGACGGAGTTAAATGGGACGATATCAAAAGATAATCAAGTTTTAAATAAATGATTTTTAAATCCCTGCTCAATTTATATTGGCAGGGATTTTTTGGAATGATTTTATGAAAATAATAAAAAAACTTAGGTTCTTTGTCAAGTGTTGGGGTGAACCAATAAAATAAAGAAGTATTTAAAGA
>JAJBVC010000110.1 GCA_020860025.1 Clostridiales bacterium
TTCTGTTTCCCCCGGTAGAACCGGGGGTTTTCAGCTATTGCCGAACAAACAAAAAAGGATTGCCGTTTTTGGCAATCCTTTCAGTCTGTCAGCGTGTAGAAATCTGTAATTTGTATTTAGTTTTATGATTTTGGGGATTTGGTGGCAGTTTCTTTTTTATCGGGTGTTTTTTCCGCAGGTGCGGGGCTTTCGTTCTGCGGTTTTGCAGGCACTTTATCAGACGTATTTTCAGTCTCTTTTTTCTCCGCCGTCTTGAATACGGTCTGACATTGCCGTCTTTCATCGTTCGCCAAGTCGCCGCATAGATATACTCGCTTCCGTCAAGTCCGCTTTGTATGTCCTCGGCGCAATCCATAAATCCGCTTTCGATATTCCTGTGGCTTTCGGTGCGAGCAATATTCATTGCTTTTGTTTGGCTTATGTTGACCTTTTCGGCTATCCGCTTTGCCATTTGGTCGTAACGGTCGCCGTTCATTAAACCGACTGCAAGCTCTTGCTGAACAGAATATACAATCTCCGCCCTGTGCTTTTCAAGAACCGACGGCAAGGTTAATTTATTGACATTGTTGTTTACTGTTTCTTTGAGTACATCTTCTTGAACAGATATATCCGCTGTTATGTGTTTGAGCTTTTCGGCAGTATCGGCTTTCTTTAATGCTTCAACCATTCCGCTGTATGTTGCTTCATAGGTTTCATCGATTAGATTTGTGATTTGCCTTTTAAGTTTTGGTGTAATGACGTCAACATTTTCAACAATTTCATTTAAAAAGGACGCTCTTTTATTTTGAGCGTCCAAATATGATAAGTAAAACCTGCCGTCGCTGTCTGCGTATTTCCTGTACCCATCACCGAGAAAAGCGTTAAGGCTTGTTTTGCTTTTAGGCAAATTAATCACTCTCGATTTCTCAAAAGCGCTTTAATGTTTACTTATAAATTACCGCCTGAAACTTATGCGTGCGGTTAGTCTTCGTCAAGATACGAAAATTCATCTGACATTGACCTTTCTATTTCATCATTTGTAAATGAAGAAAGAAACTTTTCAACAATTTCATCCTGTTCTTTTGGTGTACCGTCCAAAATAAAATTACTGCTAAATTCCATTTGAAACAACTCCAGACTTATTTTTTAAAATTAACTTCGTAACAAATTTATTTTCCAATTTAATCACTTCCGTTTAAAAGCTATCCTAACAGTTTTGGCAGATGCCTTTTTCGTTTTTGAAATTTGAGATAAAATTTATCAATACAATTAAAACAGGCGTTTTTTGAGCTTGGCGGCGTCAAATGCTCCCGCAAGGACTACAAATACAACGGCGCTTCCAACCGCCTGAATAACATTACCTAAAATATTAACAACGGCATACGCCTCATCAATAATCAAATCGGCTACGTAGTAACCGCCGACAGTAATCAAACCGGCAGGAATTGTTAAAAATACGCTCAGCGGTGTTAAAATTTTTTCGCTTCTTTTATATGTCAATACAAACGGCAAAGAAATCAGCGTTTTGACAATTATTGTCGCAGGAGCATATGAAATCCAGCCTGACACTATGTCGGCAAGTCCTTCGCCTACTGCAGCCGCAAAAATTCCCCACGGCCCGAGAACGGATGAAACTATATAAATCAGAGCATCGCCGAAGTGCACATATCCCGCTGCAACAGGAACGCAGACAAAGCGTGTTAATACAAATATCATTGCCGTAAACATTGCTGTTGCTACTGTTTTAAATAGCTTACTGTCCTTTTTCATTCAAATTTCCATAGCCTTTCCAAATACGAATAATTAGTTAAAATCCGTCTGATATACTTGTTTCGGACTGAAAGATGTATACACAAAATCAAATCGGTGTAACATCACATTATTTCGCATAAATATTTTTCAAAATCAATTCCGTCTTCAGGGTTAAATGGGTGCATTACAGTGGCGTTTACCGACTTTTCTATGAATGAAATTATTCTTTCTACAGCCTTATCTATCGGAATATCACGGACTATATAAGCACTGAGCAAGGCACTGAAAATATCTCCTGTTCCCGAAAAACGATCGGCATATCTTTTATTGCCGAACTTGCTGAACGAGTCTTTCGTTACAACAGCTGTAATAATCAAATCTTGTGCATCTATCCCTGTAATTACGACAGTTTTTATACCACTGTCCGTAAGTGACTTTGCATAAGAACGACAAATATCAAGCTTCTCGTTTATATTCGCATTTTTAATTTTAGTATAATCCGCACCTGTCAAAATACAAAATTCAGACAAATTAGGAGTTATCACATCGGCTGTTTTGCATAGTGAAACCATCTTATCACACATTGAGGCGGTGTACTCCTTATATATCTGACCGTTATCAGCCATAGCGGGATCTACAATAATTTTTGCGCCTTTCGCTTTAAACTCAGATATAAAATCAGCGACGCTGTCCATCTGTTTCTCGCTTGCTATATAACCTGTTAAAATTCCGTCGGGAGTGAAATTCATTCTGCTCCACTGTTTAACAAATGATGGGAGCATATCGGTTAAATCACTGCAAACGTAACTGTCATAATCAGTTTGATTTGTCAAAACGGCTGTCGGAACAGGACAGCACTGAACACCTGCCGCAGAAATCACGGGCAACGCCGCACTCAAAGAGCATTTGCCGAGTCCTGATATGTCGCTTATTACCGCAACCTTTTTCATACTCTCACCCCTTTACTGTATCTTAATGCCAGTATATACAATTTTTGTCATTATTAAAATATACAATTTTGACATTTTTTTAATAAGCAGATTTTAACTGCGCAAAAATTTTTTATAATATACATTTTAAAGCACGATTTTGTTCGCTTATTGCTTTTTACCCAAAGCTATGATATACTGAAAATGAAATCAAAATATTAAATCAGTGAGGGAAAACAAATGGAAAAAAGCGCACTTTCAATAGCGGCAAAAATCAACAATAAAATCAAAGCGATACGTATTATAGCTGTAATTTTGGCAGCCGTACTGCTTATATTCCCTCCGATAAATCTGATATTCAGAATTGTCGGAGCAATTATTGTTTTGATTCTCGCTGTGTTTTTAGCAAGAAAAGTTCGTTTATCGGTTTTGAATATTCTTACAAACGACTGCGACCCCGAACTTTTTAAATATGTTTGCCATGCTACTTTTCCAAAAGGCTCTACCGACTTTTACGATGCTCTGTCGTCATTATACTCCGGCGATTTCGACACACTTGCCGAGCTTACCGCAAAACTTGTCAGAACCAACAATAATCCTGTTACAAAAATTACGTATCTTGACGCATTTACGACAGGCGCATTTATAGCGGGCGATTTTCAAATGTGCGGCGATACAATTGAAAAAGTCATTGACCTTATTAAAAAGACGAAGCTCAAGGAAGATTTAAAAAATACGTATATTACAAAGTATAATTTCTTTAAAAGCTTCATCAGCTGCGACTATAAGGACGCTCTTGACCAACTTGAAAATCGTGAAAAACTAACGGCTGAAAAAAGCAATAACGCACAAAAATTTATTCATTGCTACTACAAGGGCATTACGCTTTATTACAGCGGTAAAACAAGCGAGGCTAAAGAGCAGTTTGAAATGATAACGAGCAAAAATCCGAAGCTTTATATATGCAAAAAAGCATATGATTATTTAGACGCTATTGATAAGGGTGAATTTACAGCTGTCGGCAGCGTTTCATTTAAAGAGTCATATGAAAAGGGTCTTCTCGATACTGACAGCGAAAGTCAAATTCCAAATAAAAAAGACGGTAAAAAGAAAACTTTTTCCGCCGTTATAGCTGTCGTTCTTATTGTCATTGCCGTTATCTGCTTTATAAATATTCCGGGAATAAAACAGGGCAGCGCATATGACGTAATTGCGGATGATATTGAAATAAATAATATCCTTGCCACAATTAAAATTGACGATGAATATTCTGTTTTTATTTTTGATACACCGTATGATGAAATCGGAACCGCTTATTTAAAATATCATGATAACGGCAAATACTCACTATGCATTGCTCAGGCAAGCACGTCAGACAGCTATATATCTGACGACTCAAACTACTGTATCTACGCCAGCGGTAAATCGCCACGTGTCTATTTTGATATTACGAATGATGAGAGTTCTATTCCCGAAAACAGTCAAGCGACAGAGTTTACAGTAAACGGAGAGAATTATTATTTTTATATAATCAGAACAGAAGTTAAATATAATTATGCTAACAGTTATACAGCTTATTGACATTAGATAAATTTTTAGCAGTTCTTATCATTACATTTCAAAAAATTTCTGATGTACGGTGCTGTTGTGTCGGGAACGAACGTATTATCGTCCATCATTTGAATAATCGTTTTTCCCAAAGCCCATTTTGCATCGCACGTTTCACCCTCTTGGAGAACAACATCGTCAATACTAC
>JAJBVC010000025.1 GCA_020860025.1 Clostridiales bacterium
TATTATTGATTAGCAAATGATTTAAAACTGCAAATATAACAACTTAGAATAAACAATACTTTTAAATTTGTGGCATTGAACAATGTTGATAAATATATTTTATTTATTAGTGCAATAGCCAATAGGAGAAATTAATTATGGAAAAGATTATAGTAGATAATGGACAGAAATTTGATTTTGGAAAAACCTCAAAGGAGTATGCAGAATACCGGGATATTTATCCTAAAAAGCTTTTTACAAGACTCCTTGAGTTGGGAATCGGAACGAAAGACAGCAAATGGCTTGATCTTGGAACTGGAACAGGTGTAATCCCAAGAGGTATGGCAAAGTATGGAGCAGATATAGTTGCAGTAGATATTTCAAACGAACAGATAGAAGAAGCAAAAGTGCTTTCTAAAGAACATAATAATATTGAATATCGTGTTTCTTCGGCAGAGGATTTGTGCTATGAGGCAAATACATTTGATGCAGTTACTGCATGCCAATGTTTCTGGTATTTTGATCCGAAAGTAATTGTTCCTAAGATTCAGTCTATGTTGAAGCCGGGAGGGATTTTTCTTAAAATATATATGAGTTATATGAAAGAAGAAGAGATAACACAGGATTCCAATGGATTGGTAAAAGCAATTAATGGCTCATGGGGTGGTTCATCTGCAGCAATCATGGATTTAAAAACGCATTATTTCGATAATCCACAAATGGAAACTTTAATTGTGGAACTGCCTTTTACAAGAGAAACATGGCATGGCCGAATGATGGCAAGCCGAGGGGTGATGGCATCTATGGATGAAGAAAAAATCAGGCGCTTTGACCAAAAACACAGAGAAATGCTTGAGAAAAAATATCCGAAAGAATTTACAGTAAGACATAAACTTTTTTTGACATGGTATAAAATGTAAAAAATTTCGCTGAACCAGCTACAAAGTTTATACAACAAGTTCTGAAAGTGAATCACATCTTGAGCTTGTAAAATAAAGTGTGCAAGCTGTTTTTCTAACTTACACACTTTATTTTACATTCTCAGTTCTATCAGGAGTGGTCACAGTATCCCGGAGCAGTGGAAGTTTGGAAACGCAATTTTAACCATGTTGAGCAGCTTTTTGATTACGGAAGTGCAGTCAGAAAAATTATGTACACAACAAATGCAGTTGAAAGTATAAATTCCAGCTTCAGAAAAGTTACCAAAAAGGAGCATTTCCGAACGAGAACGCACTCCTTAAATTGCTCTATCTGCGAATTACCGAACTCTACAAAAAATGGAATGGTAGCAAGGTTCAGAATTGGGCTATGGTCAGAAATCAACTCTTAACCAATGACAAAATTAAAGCCCGTATCGAGAAATACGAGCATTTAATCTGACCGCCGATTTTATCAAAGAGTTGGTACCCACTCTTTGATAAAACTTTAAATCTTTTGCATTTTTAAAAAACTTACACACTTTTCTTGACAAAGCCAAAATAATAATAAAATTAAGGGGCTGCTTATGAACAGTCCCTTTTACTTTGCTTTATGAATTTTGATTGTATATTATAAAACCATTTTGCCTGAACTATACGAAACAACGTCGTAAAAAAGCCCTTGTGAAAATGCGCAAAAATCAGTATCTTCATTTATGTTGCTTTCTTTTCTGAGCATTTGAAGCGCAAAGCATACCGCAATCATATGTTTGCAAAAATTCGGACTGATACAGTCGCAGTACAAATTCTTAGCCATACCATTTTTAAATGAAAAATCTACAGTATGATAACCCCTGTTTTTCACTATCGCTTTGCCGCTACCGTTTTTGACAGAAATAAATTTCACTTCTCCGTCAAGGTAAAGTTCGGTCGCATCATCATATTCGCACTCTGTGATTTCAGGGCATTTATTGATTTTATCAAGTGCAACTTCATAGCCGTCGCCTATGAAAAATTCCTCTTCTTTCTCCCTGATGACAGGAGGATTTAGCCAAGCATTAACCTGCTCGAATGAAGCGGCGTTTTCCCTGCAAAGCATAAAGCCGTTTACACGCTCAAATTCACCGTGAAGTTCAAGATTCAGTTTTGCAAGTACACGCTTATAAAAATCAAGGCTGACTTTAAACTTTCTCGTAACATCAATAACTCTTCCGGCTTTTCCGGCAAGCTTTCCGTCTACGTATACAACATCGCCGATTTTCAAATCAAATTCATCATTGTAGTAAGGGTATTCCTTACCATTTTCAAAGCGAACGGTCACAACAGAGCGAATAGGCAGTATTTTCTTTTTTGAAATTGCAGGATTTTCGATATTGCTTTTTAGCTCTTCTTTTTTGCTTTCTCCTGTGTTAAATCCAATTTTCATTTTCATATTTTCACATCCTTTTTCGGCTATAAAAATTAGTAAAATTTGTTTAATACGCCTTATTATAGCCGCATAAGGCGTATAACGGGAATCTGATCTCAAAATTTATCCTTTACAGATACTAATGTTCGGGTAAACTCTCGGAAAATTTCAATTATCTTTTTACATTGCCGTTTCCGTTGACTGATTCCTTGAATTAAACATACCATAATTGATTTAACAGTTCAATATAAATCAAATTACAGTCCCATAATTCGGACAGTTCTCACGAGAAATGAAAAAAATAGGAACTGCTTTAAAATTTAAGCGGTTCCTATAAATAAACTTTATAAAATTAAATGTTAATCTTCACTTTCGGTTGTGGCTTCGGTTGTTGTCTCAGCTTCGCCGTAAACCTGAAGAATTACCTCTTCTCCAACTGCGCACACCGTTCCGGCTGCCGGCGCAATACCGTCGGTTGCACGAACAGTATCTTCGGTATGAGTACCGTCATTGTAAATTTCAACTGTCGTAACCGTAAATCCAAGGTCGGTCAGCTCTTTGGTAGCGTCATCAAGTGTCATACCTCCGACATCGGGGATTTCTTCTGTCTGAATACCCTTGCTCACTGTCAAAACTATTGCGGTTCCCTCGTCAACAGTTTCACCGGCGTCAATGCTTTGCTTAAATATAATTCCTTCTTCCGCTTCGGTTGAATATTCATTTTCAAATGTTATATCAAATTGCTCGTTCCAAGCGGCATTATTTTCAATATCGCTTTGACTGTATCCGGCAGAGATGAAATCGGGAACAGTATATGTTTCAACAGTAACTGCGTCCGTCGTTTCATCGTCTTGAGTGCCAAAACCGCCGTTATTTTTAATCACAAGAGCGCCTACAATAACCGCAACAATTATCAATATCACAAGAATTGCAATGACAATTTTCGGCCCTTTTTTCGGTTCGTTGTAATCGGGATATGACGGGTATTTTTCATCATCTTCCTCAATAAGTTCAGGCTGAAAATCATTTTCGTTTTTATTTTCGGAGGATGCCGCAACAACATTCGGCGCAGCGTTAAGCTGTTCACGAAACGCTTCAATCGTTGCTGTTCTTTTTTCAGGATAAATCTGAAGTCCGCCGCCTAAAGCACGAATAACGTGAGTCGGAATTTTTTCGGCAATAGTATTCGGAATCATAAGCTTGTCGTTAGCTTCTCTTGATTTTGAATCAGGCGGATTTTGACCTACAAGCGCACGAAAGATACAAGCCGAAAAAGCATAAATATCGGTTGCAGGGCATATTTTGTGATTATTTTCATACTGCTCAATCGCCGTATAACCCTCATTTACATTAAATTCCAGGTCGGATGAAAACGTGTTTGACTCAATAATGCAAAAACCGCTTAGCCTTATTTTACCGTCACGGCAGAGAACAAGATTGTCAGGGCATATACCACCGTGGATAATTCCGTTTTCGTGCAGCGCTTCAAGAGTAGTCAGAACAGGCATAAACATAAGACGTGCCTGCTCCCACGTAATATTGCCTTCCGGAGTGCGCAGTAAAAATTCACGCAAAGTGATTGACTCGGCATATTCGCTTACAGCGTACACTGTGCCGTTAGCTTCAAAAACATCGTATGTCGGTATAACGGCTGCAAGGTTACGCATTTTGATTATGGTAGTCCAAAGATTTTTGAAAGATGCTTTGAGCTTGTCAAATTCGCTTCTGTAACGTTCACGAACGTGAATGTCCAAATTACCCTCAAGACGGTTAGCAATGCCTTTTGGCAAAAATTCACGTATTGTAATTTTGCTGTCGAGCTGTGAATCATAGGCAATATACGTTGCCGCGTCACTTTCGTGCGATAAAACAGCGCCGATAACGTACTTGTCAAGCAAAACAGTTTTCGGCTGAAGATAAATCATATCAATCGTAGTATCATTATCGTATCCGCACTCCTCACAAACACTTCCGTTTGTAAGTTCTTCAAAGCAGTTCATACAAAGATTATCAATATTTTTCAAGGAATCACCCCATAAAT
>JAJBVC010000106.1 GCA_020860025.1 Clostridiales bacterium
TTTAAATATTATATAAAATTTCAGCAGAGGTGTTTTATGAAAATATCTGTTATCGGCGGTGGCGGAGTTCGTTCTATGTTTTTGGCGAAAAGTATTGCGCAAAAAGCTAAAAGGCTTTCTATTGACGAACTTTGCTTTATGGATAATAATAAAGAGAAGTTAAGAATATACGGCGGTATGGCGGCTCATGTGGCAAAAAAACTTTGTCCCGATTTAAAATTTGTTCTTACCGATAACGCTGTGGAAGCTGTTACGAACGCAGATTATGTTATAACGACAATTCGTGTCGGCGAGGATGATATGCGTGCGAAGGATGAGCGTATCGCTCTTAATAAGGGAATCCTCGGTCAGGAAACAACTGGTGCGTCAGGCTTTTCATTTGCTATGAGAAGTGTTCCTGCTTTAGCAGAATACTGTGAGCTTATAAAGAAGTATTCAAGCAAAAATGTAAAGGTGTTTAACTTTACAAATCCGGCCGGTGTAGTTTCTCAAACGTTAAGAGATATGGGCTACGATTTTACATACGGTATTTGTGACGCACCGTCGGGAATGCTTCGTTCATTTGCACTTCTTTATAATGAATCGCCGGATAATATAAGCGGCGAGGTCTACGGACTTAATCATCTGTCATATTTTAAAAGCATTACTCTTAACGGAAAAGAGATAATGCCTCAGTTAATAGAAAATGACGAAGCGTATAAAAAAACAGATATGCGATATTTTGACAAAGAGCTTCTTCGTGACAGAAAGTGTATACTCAACGAATATCTCTATTATTTTTACTATAGAGAGCAGGCTGTCGAAAATATTTTAAAAGCAGACAAAACAAGAGGCGAACAGATTAGAGATATAAATAAAAATATGACTGCCGAGCTTTCAAAAATGGATATTCAAAATGATTTTGAAGGCTGTCTTAAAGTTTTCAACAAATGGTACGGTATGCGTGAGAGTAGTTATATGGCAAGTGAAACAGGAGTTAAACGAACAAATTTATGGGAGTTTGATATTTTTGAGGAAGATGACGGCGGTTATGCAGGTGTTGCTCTTAAATTTATCGAAATGGCTTTAACCGATTCAAAAGGTTCTATGATTATGTGCGTTCCGAATAACGGTTCAATTAACGGACTTCGTGACGATGACGTTGTTGAAATTACTTGTGATGTAAGTTCGTCAGGCTGTACGCCTCATAAGATTGGAGACGTTGACGAACAAAATCTCGAGCTGATTCGACGTGTTAAGATATATGAACGTCTTGCTTCTAAAGCTATCAGAAATAAAGACAGAAGCTCGGCGGTTCAGGCGCTGACGCTTCATCCGCTTGTAAATTCATATTCACTTGCAAGTGAGCTTGTTGATGAATTTATTGAACATAATAAGCAGTACAGCGACGGCTGGAAATAAAATTCAATTAAAAAAATACAATATATAAATGATATATAAGAAACTGAAAGGCTTGGTAAAATGGGTAAAAAGAAAATCTATACTGTCGCAACATCTCATCTCGATACTATTTGGAGTTGGGATTTTGAGACGACCGTAAGCAAATATATTTACGATACTCTCGTTGACAATATTGCACTGTTTAAAAAATATCCTACATATACTTTTTCGTTTGAGGGTGCATATCGCTATGAACTTATGGAGGAATATTATCCCGAACTTTTTAATGAAATGAGCGAATATATACGCAGCGGCAGGTGGAATGTGTGCGGTTCGGCTTATGAAAACGGCGATACTAACTGTCCGTCGCCTGAAGCACTTTTCAGAAATATTCTTATAGGCAATTCATATTTTGCCGAAAAATTCAATAAACGAAGTGTTGATATTTATTTGCCGGATTGTTTCGGCTTCGGTTGGGCGCTTCCGAGTATAGCGGCACATTCCAATCTCAAAGGCTTTACTTCTCAAAAGCTTGCGTGGGGAAGTGCTTACGGAGTTCCGTTTGATATTGGCAAGTGGAAAGGCGTCGACGGCTCTGAGATATATGCAAGCATAAATCCGCATGATTATTATTTTACTTTAACAAAACTGCGTGACTGGGATTTTGTACAGGATAAGTTAAAGGAAAATGAGAAGTATGACCTTGATTGGACATATATGTTTCACGGTATAGGTGATCGTGGTGGAGCGCCTGAAGAAAAAAGTGTTAGCTTTGTAGAAAACGAAATTAAAAAGAATTCCGAAAATGATATTGAGGTTATTGCGGCAAGTGCCGACCAAATTTATCACGATATTGATGAAAAACTTCCGAAAGAGGTTAAGGACAAGCTTCCTGTTTGGGACAATGAGCTTGTTATGCAAAATCACGGCGTCGGCGGATATACGTCACGAGCAATAGGTAAACGCTGGAACGCTAAGTGCCAGGAACTCGGCGATATGGCGGAACGTGCGGGAGTTATGTCAAATTATTACGGTGTTTGCGATTATAACGAGAGCGTGCTTGAAAAATCATGGAAGAGAGCAATCGCTCATCAGTTTCACGATGATACTCCCGGTACTTCCGTGCAGCGTGCGTATAAACGCTCTTGGAATGATTACGCAATGTCAATGAATCAGTTTTCAGGTGAACTTGAAAGTTCTCTTTGTGCAATGTCAACGCTAATGAAAACAGATTTTTGCAGCGGTATTCCCATTATGGTCTATAACAGCGTTGAGTGTGACAGGACATCTGCCGTTATGATTAGACTTAAAGGTATTCAAACGCAATTTGTTCGTGTTTACGACAATAACGGCAAAGAAGTTAAAAGTCAAATTATTTCGGATATTGACGGCGTAAAAACAGTCCTCTTTATAGCAGACGTTCAATCACTCGGACTTAGAATTTATGACGTTCGACCGAGCAGTGCGCCTTGCTGTGTTAAAAGTGAAATCTCAATAAATGACGATACAATGGAAAATCAAAAATACATTGTACGTTTAAATAAAAACGGAAATATTTCCTCGATTATAGATAAAGAAGACGATGAAAGGGAGCTTCTTTCTTCTTCAATTGCTTTGGGACTTTTTAAATATAACGGTTCAAAGGATTGGCCCGCTTGGGAAATGAATTTCAAGGAGGCAAATAAAGAACCTGACAGAGTACCGAAAATCGTCACTGTTAAAATTGCGGAAAACGGCCCTGCCCGAGTTGCTTTTGAAGTTAGTCAAAAGGACAGAAAATCTGATTTTACGAATTATATTTCACTTACCGACGGCGGAAAAATTGTTGAGGTTTACAGTGAAATTGAATGGCAGTCGCTTCGTACAATGTGTAAAAATTCATTTGTATTTACCGCCAAGAATAAAAAGGCTACATTTGATTTAGGTTTAGGTGCTATTGAACGTGAAAATATGAGTGAAAAGCTTTTTGAAGTTCCTGCGCAAAAATGGGCGGATATTACAGATGAAAGCGGAGAATTCGGCGTTTCAGTTTTGAGCGAGTGTAAACACGGCTGGGACAAGTTTAACGATAATACTCTGCGTCTTACGGCAATTCATACTCCAAAGGGTAATTATCGTATAGATTCAATGCAGTCAATGATGGATTTAGGACTTAACAGATTCTCATTTGCCGTATTCAGTCATAAGGGAAATGTCGGAGCACCGACTCAAATGGAAACTAAAAAGTTTACTCAGCCACTTACGGCGTTAGTTCTTGATAAGCATCAGGGAAAGCTCGGCGCAAATTATTCTTTCGGTAGTGTTAGCACAAATGACGTTATTATAAGGGCGATTAAGCTACCGCATCATAACACGGAAAACGGCGAGGTTATCGTTCGTCTTAATGAGGGTACAAAAAAAGATATAGATTCATTTAAACTAACTCTCGGCAGCGGCGTAGAAAGTGCAAGAGAACTTTATGCAAGCGAGGAATATAAGTGTGACGCTGTTGTTGAAAACGGCAGCCTTGTAACTTCGTTTAAGCCGTATGAGGTCAAAACGTTTGCTCTTAAACTAAGATCGTCTGATGCAGAAGCAAATAAAATTCAGTTTATACCGATAGACCTTGATTACAATGCAACTTATATAACAAGTCAAAATCAGTCGGCTTCAAATGAATCAATTCCGAGAGAAATTATTCCGAATGTAATCAAAGTATTTGGCGGCGAGTTTAAAATATCGCAGGCTCAAACAAATAATGCGCTCATTTCTGACGGCCAGACTATCACCGTTAAATACGGCAGTCAGCTCAAGCTTCTTTGCGCAGGCATTGACAGGGAAGACTTTATATTTATAGTTGACGGTGAAAAGATTAAAAAGACTGTCAATAAAATTGATGAAAGATTTGCCGGCTGGGATTTATATGATTTTAAGGAAATGGCTTATATTAAGAC
>JAJBVC010000032.1 GCA_020860025.1 Clostridiales bacterium
AAATTATATTGTTAAACATAAATTTTTTAAGGAGATAATATTGATGAGATCTGATTTAATTAAAAAGGGCCCGTCAAGAGCGCCTCAGCGTTCGCTGTTAAGGGCTCTCGGTATTGACGAGCTTGAAATGGAAAGACCTTTTGTTGCTGTTGTAAATTCAAAAAGCGACTATATTCCGGGTCATATGCATCTTGATAAAATCGCTGAGCAGGTAAAAGCCGGTATAAGAAATGCAGGCGGCGTTCCGTTTGAGTTTAATACTATCGGTGTTTGCGACGGTATTGCTATGAATCATAAGGGAATGAAATATTCTCTTTGTTCAAGAGAGCTTATTGCCGATTCCATCGAGGTTATGCTTACGGCTCATCCTCTTGACGCTATTGTATTTATTCCAAACTGTGACAAGATTGTTCCGGGTATGCTTTTGGCGGCTTGCCGTCTTAATTTGCCATGTATTTTTATCAGCGGAGGCCCAATGCTTCCGGGTAAAAGCACGGAAACTGTTAACAGAATCGGACTTTCCGAGCAGTTTGAATATGTCGGCGCAAATGCCGTTGGTAAAATGAGCGATGAAAATCTTGAATCCTGTGCGTTTACGGCTTGTCCTACATGCGGTTCATGTTCGGGTATGTACACGGCAAATTCAATGAACTGCCTGACTGAAACTATAGGTATGTCGCTCCCGGGTTCAGGTACAATTCCCGCCGTTATGAGCGAGAGACTTCGCCTTGCAAAAATGACAGGCGAAAGAGTAATGCAGCTGCTTAAAGACGATATTAAGCCAAGCGATATTATAACTGAAAAATCAATCGAAAACGCTATGCGTACAGATATGGCAATCGGTTGTTCAACAAATACAATTCTTCATCTTACCGCTATTGCTCATGCAGCAGGTCATGATATTAACCTTGCCGAGCTTGACGCTTACGGAAGAAAAACACCGCAGATTTGCAAGCTTAATCCTGCTTCATCCGTATTTATTACCGACCTTAACGATGTCGGCGGTATGCAGGCTGTTGTTAAAGAACTTGCAAGAGGCGGAATGATAAATACAGATGCGCTGACTGTAAGCGGAACTGTTGCAGACAGAATTGCAAACGCTCCCGACGCAGACGGTGAAATTATTCGTAAAATTGAAAATCCGTTTTCCGCAGACGGCGGTATTGCCGTTCTTACAGGAAATTTGGCAGAGGACGGCGCTGTAGTTAAAAAGGGTGCCGTTGCGCCTGAAATGATGCAGCATAAAGGTCCTGCAAAATGTTATAACAGCGAAGAGGAAGCAATCGCAGCTATAAACGGCGGAAAGGTTGTTTCGGGCGACGTTGTAGTTATTCGTTACGAAGGCCCTAAGGGAGGCCCCGGTATGAGAGAAATGCTCTCCCCAACCTCTGCAATTATCGGAATGGGACTCGGTTCATCCGTAGCACTTATTACAGACGGACGTTTTTCCGGAGCGACAAGAGGTGCTTCAATCGGTCACGTCAGTCCCGAGGCTGCTATGGGCGGTACTATCGCTCTTGTTGAGGACGGCGATGAGATTGAAATTGATATTCCGGCAAGAGTTTTAAAGGTTAATGTTTCCGACGAGGTTCTTGCTCAAAGAAAAGCAAAATGGCAACCGCCTGTTCAGGAGCTTACAGGCTATTTGAAGAGATATGCACAGCACGTAACAAGCGGTGCAAAGGGAGCTGTATTTGAGGACTGAGGAGTAACTCTATGAGTGAAGAAAAAAACAGCAAAAGCCATAAGCACAGCAAGGGTAGAGTAGTTTCTGTTTATGTAGTTGATTCCATTATATTTATCCTAATTGCGCTTGTGGTGGTTATCGGCGTTCTTGTTGCCGTTATGCCTATCGGTACCGAATATGTTAATAAAGCCGAGGCGGCAGCATCAATGCAGATACGTGATATTGTTTTGAGTGATGAATTAGTTACGTTTGAAAATAACGAGCCGAATATTGACGCTGTTGAATACGGTGACCTTGTAGCAAAAATAACTTGCGAAGATACAGGTGTAAACTGTAATGTTTATTATGGAGCAAACCGTGTTTCTCAGCGTGACGGGGCAGGTATGCACTCAAGCTCCGATTTGCCGGCGAGCGGCGGAACAACAGTAATTTTCGGCTATGACAGCACGTATTTTTCAGCCGTTAAATATATGCAAAAGGGCGATACTGTAACTCTTACTACAAGCTACGGTAGTTATGAGTATACTGTCAGCAAAACAAAAACAGTGGATTCAACCGATAATATAGGTGAAAGTGAAAACAGCGACGAGCTTATACTTTGCGCTGAATATTCCGATTTTTCAAATAACAGCGGCGAAGCCCTTGTTGTATATGCCGAAAGAACAGGGGGCGCTGATAATGAGTAGTAAACACGATTCAAAATCCGACAGAGTGTGGAGAAAGATAGTTTCGTTTATGCTCTTTGGTATGATTTCGCTTCTTTGTGCATCTGTTACGTTGAAGGTTGCGGTGTTCGATACGTCAAAGCTTGAAAATGTATTTACCGATTACGAATACGTTTCCGCACTTCGTGATGATGTTGTAACTTACACAAGCGATATTTATGCCAAAAACGGTTTGTCAAGTGAAAATGTTGAAAGTATTATTGCTTATTCACAGCTTGAGGAAGCAGTGACAGCATATATTGCGTATGAAACAAATTCACGTATCGGCCTATACCGAGGACAGTTATATTACTCCGATTCAGACGATTTGCAGTGATTTGAAAGCCGACATAAAAACTCAGGCTGAAAATGCCAGTTTAAATTATACCGAATCTATCGGTGAAAATGTAACGTCGGATATTGAGCAGTATATTACAGACGCAGTTTCGTTAGGCAATATTGATTCAATTAAATCCATTATAAATATAGGTAATGTTGCGGTTAGCATAATTATCGGTGTAAGCGCTGTATTTTCCGCTGTGCTTATTGCGATTCTTTATTTTATCGGCGCTCATCGTTATCGCTCTGTTCGCCAGATTTCAATATCAGTTTTGTCGGCAGGCGGACTGCATCTTTTCACAGCTTTGATTGCATATATTGTTATCAGTGTAAAAAAAGTTGATTTGTACCCGATTTATTTAAGAGATGCATTTATGAATTTCGTGTATAATTTCATCGGTACTTTAGCGTCGGTCGGTGCAATTCTGTTAATAATATCATTGATGATTTCATGTTTTGCATGGCTTAAGAAGAAAAAGGAAAATTAAAAGGTGATTTTATGGATAAGGATACTGCTATTTCCGTAAAGAATGTTACAATGGCATTCAATATGAATAAGGAAAAGGTTGACAATCTTAAGGAATATTTCATAAAGCTTATTACGCATAAACTTGAATATCATAAATTTTATGCGCTGAAAGATATAAATTTTGAAGTAAAAAAAGGCGAGCATCTTGCAATCTTAGGTCTTAACGGAGCGGGAAAAAGCACTTTGCTAAAAACTATTGTCGGAGTGTACAAGCCTACTGAAGGCACTGTTGAAAAACGTGGAGTAATCGCACCGCTTCTTGAGCTTGGAGCAGGATTTGACGGCAATTATACAGGTAAGGAAAATATTTATCTTTACGGCGCAATTCTCGGTTATGACCGTGATTATATTGATAAAAAATATGATGAAATAGTTGATTTTTCGGAACTTGGCAATTTTATCGATGTGCCTGTTAAGAACTACTCAAGCGGTATGAAAGCACGATTGGGATTCTCAATAGCTACCGCCGTAGAGCCTGATGTGCTTATCCTTGACGAGGTTTTATCAGTTGGCGATGCAAGCTTTAAAAAGAAAAGTCTTGCAAAGGTTAAGTCAATGTTTGAAAAGGGCGTGACCGTGCTTTTTGTTTCGCACAGTGCAGACCAGGTTAAAGCGATTTGCGATAAGGCAATTTTGCTTGAACACGGTCAGATAATTTCAAGCGGTGAGGTCGAGGAAGTACTCAAAGTCTACGAGAAAAAAACAGGCAAAAAAAAGCCGCCCGCAAAGCCGGCACCCAAAAAGGAAGCGGCAAAACCGGCGGAGAAAAAAGAGACTGAAAATACGTCTGATAAAGTGCCTGCAAAACCGCAGAACGAAAGCCCCGCACCTGCGGAAAAAACACCCGATAAAAAAGAAACTGCCACCAAATCCCCAAAATCATAAAACTAAATACAAATTACAGATTTCTACACGCTGACAGACTGAAAGGATTGCCAAAAACGGCAATCCTTTTTTGTTTGTCTATATTGCATGTTGTTATCAACATCATTTATCCATATTGTTTATCGCAT
>JAJBVC010000124.1 GCA_020860025.1 Clostridiales bacterium
TGATTGCAATCAAGCAGCTTTTTAAAGTGTTTATAGGAGTGTCGGCTGAAATTTAGGCACTGATAGGTTTTATTGCGGCAACGATAATTTTATATTTGCTTGAAAAGAAATTTGTATTTCATAAAAAAATCCTTTCCTCAACACTGAAACAAATTGGCTTTTTGATATTCAGATGCGCTGTTGATTTCGGTTTTTACAAGCTGTCTGAATTTGTATTCGGCAATTTACTTGATATGCCGATTTATTTTGTATGGCTTATAGCTATTACCATATCTGTTTTATTTAACTATTTCTTTGACAGAATACTGCTTTTTGACTGTGCATATGACGCAAGCGAAATTAAAGGGTCAAGAATTTACAAGTGCTTTTATACTTACAGATACGTTTTCCTTTCAATGGCGGCGGCTGCAATTACAATAACGCTGATTTACGTTGCGTTCAGTATTTTTCCTTTCGGCGATTCTACCGTTATGAGAATGGATTTGTACCATCAGTACGGCCCTTTGATGGCTGAGCTTTACGACAGAGTAGTAAATCATCAAAGCTTTCTTTACTCATGGGAATCGGGCGGCGGCAGCAGCTTTATCGGAAATTTCTTTAACTATCTTTCGAGTCCGCTTTCAGCGCTTATATTTCTTTTTGATAAGGAGGATATAAGCCTTGCTATTACATTTATCGTTTCCGTTAAATGTATTATAAGTGCCGGAACATTTTCATTTTATCTTGTTAAAAGTCAGAAAAGAACTAACAGACTTGTTCCCGTTTTCGGTGTTTTCTATGCGTTTTGCGCATATTTTCTTGCATATTACTGGAACATTATGTGGCTTGAGGGAATGATGCTTTTGCCGATTATCGCTCTTGGAATTGAACGAATAATCGATTACGGTAAATGCAAAACATACATTTTCTCTTTGGCGCTTCTTCTTTATTGCAGTTACTATATGGGATTTATGACCTGCATATTTTCCGTAATTTATTTTCTTGGCTATTACGTAATTTCAAGAGGCAATACAAACGTTCTTGATAAAACAAAAACTTTTAAAAATAAATATTCATTCAAGGCAGCATGGAACAACAGATTTTTTAACAGAGGCGTTAAATTTGCCGCTTCAAGTGTAATTTCAGCTATGCTTTGCGCTTTTACGCTTATACCTGTATTTATAATACTTCGCTCATCGTCAGCAACTTCGGATTCATTCCCGTCCACGTTTGAATCATATTTTAATATATTTGACTTTTTCACTTCTCACCTGACGGCTCTTGATGAAACGATACGAAGCAGCGGTGAAGACGTTCTGCCAAACGTATATTCGGGAATTTTAACTATAGTTTTACTTCCGATTTTTATTGTTAATAAGGACATCAGATTCAAGGATAAAGCCTCTTATCTTTTAATGCTTATCGTTTTCTTCACAAGTTTCAACAACAACTGTCTCAACTTTATCTGGCACGCTTTTCATTTTCCTAACGATTTGCCGTATCGCTTTTCGTATATGTACTCTTTTATCCTGCTTATTGTTGCTTACAAGACGCTTGATAAAATCAAATCAATTTCTGTTAAAGATATCTGTTATTCGGGAATAATTCTTTGCTTCTTCGTTGCCGTTTCACAAAAACTCTCAACAGAAAAAATGACGGAATTCACCATATATGCAAGCCTTGCATTCATAATTTTGTGGACAGCATTCCTTTATCTTTTAAGAAAAGGCACAATAAAAAAAGCTGTCGCCGTAACGACAGCCGTATCACTTGCCTGTGTTGAGGTTCTTTTGTGCAACGGAGATTCAATTCATTCATCACAGGGTAACGAAGCGTATACAGAAAATTATGCCGATTATACTCAGCTTATTGATTTTGTCGAGGAAAATGACGACAGCTTCTACAGAATGGATTTAACATACCTTACAACAAAAATGGATCCTTGTTATTACGGTTACAACGGTATGTCTGTTTTTTCATCAATGGCTTACGAAGAATATTCACAGCTTCAATATACGCTCGGAATGGCAAGCAACAGAATTAACAGTTATACGTATAACAGTCAGACGGCTGTTTATAATGCGATGTTCAATATTAAATATGTTATTCAGGCGCCCGACACTACCGAGCCTGCGGAAAATCTGTTCTCTCTTGTAACGTCATCAGACAGTGGTGACTCTGCTATTTATGAAAATATGTATTATCTTCCGATTTCATATGCTGTAAGTGAAAATGTTGAAAATTGGGACCCTGAGGAAGGTAATCCTTTTGAAGCACAAGGCGATTTCTTCGAGCTTGCAACAGGATATTCCGATGTATTTAAGAGCGTCGAATACCTATCAACTCAATTTGACAATATTGTCGGAAGCGAAGTTACGGCAAACGGTACGCAGTGGTTCAGCAAAACGGAAAGCGGTAACACATACGGCTACGCTGACATAACGTTTACACCCGCTAAAAGCGGTAATGTTTATATTTATGTATCGTCGTCGGATATTGACACTATTGACGTTAGTACAGATACCTCATATGTATCTCAGTCTATTGATGAGCCGTATATCCTTGACCTCGGTTATTATGAAGAGGGCGAAGAAATAACTTTATCGCTTGACATTGGCGCTTCGGAAAATGATGACTGCTATGCTGAAATTTACGCTTACACGCTTGATGAGGATGTATTTGAAAGCGGATATTCATATCTTCAAAAAGGTCAGCTCAATGTAACAGATTACAGTGATACCGAAATCAACGGAACTGTTACGGTTGATGAAAACTCATATTTGTACTCATCAATTCCTTATGACGAGAGCTGGCACGTATATATCGACGGCGAGGAATGTGAAACATTTGAAATCGGCGGTGCTATGCTCGGCGTACTTGTTAAAGCCGGAACACACGAAATAACTTATAAATATGTTCCGAGAGGACTTAGCTACGGTATTGTAATCTCGGCTGCGACACTGATTGGACTTTGCGGATATGCGTTTTATAACAGAAAGAAAAATAAAAAAGAAAATTCCGTGAATTTATTAAAATAAATATTTACAACTCAAGTCGTTTGTTGTAGAATATGCGTGTAAAAATTGAGAGGAGTTTCATAACTTATGGCAAGACAAACCGCAATCAGCATCAATTCAATCCCAATCGGTCCACTCGGTATTATCGGTATGCCGGGATGCGAGGCTCTCACCGACAAGATAGACAGCTATCTTGTTAAATGGAGAAAGACCCAAGCAACCGAGCATAAAGAAACCATTGCTTTTTACGGCTACCAAAGAGATACGTATAAAATCAATGTTTCTGTGCCGAGATTTGGCAGCGGTGAAGGAAAAGGTGTTATTGAAGAATCCGTAAGAGGTTATGATATTTATATAATCGCCGACGTATTTAACTACAGCTGTACATATAATATGTACGGAATGACTGTACCAAAATCCCCCGACGACCATTTTTCAGATTTAAAAAGAATAATTCACGCTTTATCGTCAAAGCCGAAAAGAGTTTCGGTTATTATGCCTATGCTCTATGAGGGCAGACAGCACAAAAGAAGTTCACGTGAATCGCTTGACTGTGCAATGGCTTTGCAGGAGCTTGTTGACCTTGGTGTGGAAAATATTATTACTTTTGACGCACACGACCAAAGAGTTCAAAATTCAATTCCCGATGAATCATTTGAAAATGTTATGCCTACCTATCAAATGATAAAGGCACTTGTCAACAATGTTGACGACTTGAAAATTGACTCTGAACATCTTATGATTATATCTCCCGATGAAGGCGCAATGCACAGATGTATTTTCTTTGCAACGCAGCTTGGCGTAAATCTTGGTATGTTCTACAAAAGACGTGATTATACAAGAATCGTCAACGGAAGAAATCCTATCGTTGAACATCAATACCTCGGTGATTCGGTTGAGGGCAAAGATATAATTATCGTTGACGATATGATTTCATCCGGTGAATCAATGCTTGAGGTTGCAAGCAAACTCAAAAATCTCGGTGCAGGCAGAATTTTTGTTTGTACAACATTCGGATTGTTCTGCAACGGACTTGAGGTATTTGATAAAGCGTATGAAGACGGTATTTTTGACAGAGTGTTTACCACAAACGGCGTTTATCAAACTCCTCAGCTTTTGAGCAGAGAATGGTACATAAGCGTTGAGCTTTCAAAATACACGGCATATTTTATTGACACATTAAATCACGATATGTCAGTTTCAAGCTTGCTTGATTCATCTGAGAAAATCAGCAAGAGTCTTGTTAAAAAAGGATTAA
>JAJBVC010000117.1 GCA_020860025.1 Clostridiales bacterium
TACTTAAATAATACAGTACCGAAATTTAACGATATTCCAAACTGGGAAAAAATATACAAGCTTTCCGACATTCACGACGTTTCCGGCATTGTTGCAACCGAGATAAATCTTCTTTCATCAAATGAGAAGCCGAAAAAGCCGTTACTTTCATCGTTTAAACAGCAGCTCGGTTACACTCTGATTGATTATGACGTTAAGAGAACTGCCGAAAATGAAATTTCACAGCTGCTTGAAAATAACAAAATTCCGTATCTTCTTGTTAAAGGTGCAGTAATAAGAAACTATTATCCCGATAAAGAACTGCGAACAAGCGGTGATATTGACTTTGTAGTCAAATATGACGACTTAAACTTATGCAGGAAAATTATAAACGATATGAATATCACTTTAAGCGATAATTCAACAAACGGAATTTCATTTAAATATAACGATACGGTTATTGAACTTCACAGCAATATTGATAATGATAATAAATATTTTGATAATATTTTTGATATTGCAAAAAAGATAAAAACACTTACAAATATTCATTGGATGATGAAACACATCTGCTTTATATACTGTGCCATATTGCAAAACATCTGAACCTTACGGGTGCCGGCGTTCGTATGTTTATGGATGTTGACGTAATTATTCGTCATATGAAGGATAATTTTTCATACGATAGTTTTTCAAAAAGATGCAAAGCGCTTAATATCGAAGTGTTTACCAAAACTGTTTTTTCACTTTGCAAAAAATGGTTTGACACACCGATTTGCCCGGAATATTTAACTAATAGCAATGATGAATTAACATCGCTTTTTGAAAATATAATTATTGAGGGCGGAAGCTTTGGCTTCACTGCCAGAAATTTGTCTGATTACTATATGCACAAAGGTATCGCAAAAGGCGGTAAAAACGGCGCAATAGCTAAACTCAATGCGGTCAAATTTATGTTGTTCCCCAAAAAAGAATACTTGAAAAACAACTTTGAATATGCAATGAATCACCCGATTCTTATTCCTTTAGCGTGGGCGCACAGAATTTTTATCGGTATATTTAAACATACGAGTAATTCAAAAAACACAATCAGCGGAATTTTAAAATCCGATGCCGGTGCGGCGGAATACAAAAAACTATTAACGGAGCTTGATATATAATGATTAGCAAGAGTGCTTCTCGCAGAAAAAATAACTTTCTGTTTGCAATTTTTATAATCACATACAGCTTAGCCTGCCTTACAATTTCAACCAACAGATTCGGCGGATATTTCAGCTACTCTACAACTCCTGCTCTTTTTGTGAAGTATGCTTTAGTTTTAGTATTTGTTTTTTTCGCAACTGTAATCAACAAAAACAATATTGAAAAAATTACTAAATATGCTTTCATTTTTATGAATATTATTTTAGTTTTGTTTATTGCCGATAATCATTTTTTTAATTTCAGCGGAACCGAAGTTTATTACAGAATGTTATGGCTCAGCGATATTTACATCACACAATTTAGTTTTTATATAGGGCTTTTTGCGGTAATTAAAAAAGAATCGTTTAATAAATATTCTCGTAAATTTTGGCTTGCGGTTACTCCGACGTATATTTATTCTTTCGCTTATATTTTTATCAGAGAACCAAACACATATCTTTATACAAATTTCAAATTAGGACAGGGACTGCTGAGTGAATTTGATTATCTCAAAAGTCATTTTATAGGCAACGTATGGCCTGTGTTCAATTTAGTCGGAAATATTGTATTTTTTACACCCGTTGCGCATTTGCTTCACGCTTTATTCCCAAAAATGAAAAAAATTTTTATTATTCTTATCGGGATTTTAATTCCGTTTCTTATAGAAGGTTATCAGTATGTACTAAAATGCGGAAGCGTTGATATTGATGATATTTTTCTCAACGAATCGGGATTTATAATAGGGTTCGTACTTATGATAATCGAACAGAAAATAAAAACAGTAAAAAGTATAAACGACTAATCTTCATTACTGTTGCTTTTATCCGGCAAATTATTTCGTACAATTTTCGCAGGAATAAAGCAAAACAGCATTATTACAGCTGCGCCGAGGAACAGTTCCATAGGATAAACAATGTCTGCATCGGCAACGCCTTTATTCATTAAGCTGATTATTATTTGAGCAACTACAGGGCCTATAATCATAGGTACCAATACGTACATTACCATACGACAGCCCTGGAACAAACCTTCCTTGCCCTTTGGAATACAGTCACGGTACGAAGCCGTAAACAATCCCGCCATAACAAGGCTTACACCTATAATCATAATTCCGCCGATTACAAGTATTATTGTTTCGGCGGTTTCGTTTTTATCTATAAAAAACTTTGCACACCAAGTTATAATACAGCCTACAATACCTACTATAATCGTAGGGTAATAAAAATTTCTTTTACCATATTTATCCATAGCGGCGGAAACTATGACAGACCCTACCGAAGCAACAAGCATAATCACCGCAACAGGAATAATATAGTTTTTAATTTTTAATGTACCCTCAATAATATTGAACAGATAATTTACATAGACCTGATATGCTGCTGCCGAAACCATATTGCCCGCAAGGCAGATGTAAAGCATTTTATTTTGCTTTATTACTTTCGGCTGTAATGAATATGTAAAATCAGAAAGAAATGAATTGTCTTTGTTAGGCTTTATACCCTCTTTATCTTTCATTATAAAAAGCCCGATTATTCCGCCGACTGTGGGAATAATTCCAAGTAAAAGGAAAAACTTTTTCCAGTCGTCTGTTGTTGCGTCTGTATTTGTTAAACCGTCAAAGCCTACAAATACGACGGCAAGAGCAAGAAGCGGCATAATAGCAAGAACAGTATCAACTCTTGCACGGTTAGACGTGTCGGATATATCCGTAACCCAGGCGTTGAAAGATGAATCGTTACTGATTGAGCCGATAACGGACATTATACAGTCCATAGCCACAACAAGTATTACCATCGGCAAAACCTTGTCCTCAGACGGCTGCATAGGAACAAGGGCAAACATCATAATTGTAAATCCCCAAAGCACATAGCCGATACAAACAAAAATTTTTCGCTTACCTGTTCTGTCGCACAATGCACCACCGAGCAGTGTTGAAATCGTTGCAAAAATTGCAGAAAAAGCAACCATAAGCGTAGTTGCGTAAGGCGCTCTTGTAATTTCACTTTGCATAAAACGTGAAAAGTACATATTTTCAACTACCCAGGCAATCTGACCGATAAGGCCGAAAAGGATTAACGAAAACCATGCTTTACCGCCAAGTGCGCCGACTCTTTTGTTGTTTGACATAAAATCACTCCTCCTATTACATAATAACATTTATTGTGTAAAAAGAAAAGATAAATCAAAACAAAATATAAGTTTAACTCAAATTCAGATAATAATTCAAATTGCGGATTTCAGCACATTGGAGTCTGTTGAGAAGTTTGTTATAGCTGCTCTGTTTGCAATGTATTATCTGCCTCTTGCAAAAGAACGAACATAAAACTCTGCGCCTGTTGACTCACACACTTTTCTCGCCTGCTCAATTTCTTCCGGAGAAATTACATCAACAACAGTCATACGAACCTTTTTACAGTATTTTACACATTCCCTTGTGAATTTAAGCATTGCGTCAAAGGCTTCCCCTTTATAAATATTTCTCGTAATTTTATCATACTTTTCAGACGTGGGCTCATTTAGTGAAATTGATATGTAATCAAAAATTTGAGACAACTCTCTTGCGGTCGGTTTGCCGTTAATCAAATCAGACAAGCCGTTAGTATTAAGCCTTAACATCATATAAGGATAAAGCTCTTTGATATACTTTGCGGTTTTAACAAGATTATCATATGCGTTTGTAGGCTCGCCGTAGCCGCAAAATACAACACTCTTTACATCACTGAAGTCATAATTGTCAACAGCATTCTTTATCTCATCAAATGTAGGCTCTTTGTCAAACCAAAGCTTTTCAGCCTCACCTACCGCATCGCCCTTAGAACGAATACAAAACGCACAGTTACACGGACAACGGTTCGTAATATTAAAATATGTTCCGCCCTCAAGCGTATAAATAATATCTGCCATAATTTTCATAACCTTTCCGACTACAAATAATTAATTAAAATTAAAATTATAATAATACACCTTACTATAGATAAATAAGGTGTATATGGAAATTCAGCCTATTCAAAATTATGCCGTCGGCAAATTTCGAGAGCAATATAATCTATTGGTATGATTTTATCCTATTCTGTTGAAT
>JAJBVC010000010.1 GCA_020860025.1 Clostridiales bacterium
GCATTTTTATATAGTTCGGAACTTTCTTGATTTTTTTGTATATGTCTTGTGCCTTCACCATAACAATATTGTAAAGCACACCGCATATTCCCAAAATAACACCGAATATAATCAAAAGCCAGTAATAACGCAGCGGAAAATTTACAGTATCATAGTTAAATGTTGTGCTTTGTCCGAAGAACATCTTTGAAACAAAGTCCGCCGTTATGGTTGCAACAATCCCCATACAAAGTACGCTTTTGTCAAACGTACGGTGAATTTCCTCAAGAACGAACATTATTCCCGCAAGCGGTGCGTTAAATGCTGCCGCCATTCCGGCTCCGGCACCGCAGCTTATCATTCTAAGCTCGGTCGTTTTGTCAGCTTTTGTTATTCTTGCAACACCCTTTGCCGCCATACCTCCAAGCTGAACGCTCGGGCCCTCACGTCCTAACGATAAGCCCGAAAATACGGACGCTGTTCCGCCGACAAATTTGCCGAGAATAACTTTCCACCATTTTGGGTCAAAATGACCCTTTACCTCTCCGTTTATCTGCGGTATGCCCGAGCCCGAAATCATAGGCTCCCAGCGATTAAGCAGTGAAACCAAAAAGCCTATCAGAGCAAGTGCAACAAACCAAATCGTTATTTTAAGTGGATTTCCTTTAACAAAATCAAGCACATTCATCAGTGAGCTTTCGGCAAGAGAGAGCATAAAACGATAAAAAACCGAAATAAGACCTGCCGCCAGACCGACTTCAAGACCTCTTACAATAAGATAAAAGCTTTCCTTTCTGTGATATTCAATTTTTCTGTAGGTTGTTTTTTCTTTTTCTTTCATCTTTCTGCCTTTTAAGAATCAAAATTTACGTCGCCGTTTTTAAACTGTTATCATTGAATCTTCTTGTTTAATACTGCGGCGGCTTTTCGTTAATAAATACCCTGAAGAGGGGCAGGCATGAGTTGAAAAATTTTTTATATGCCTTGCAGTAATCCTCGCTTAACTGTGTGCGTTTGCATCCTCCGGCACGGCACATAGGGTAAACTCGGCAGGTTTTGCACCTTTGAGGTACGTCAAAGCTCTCTTTAATAAAGCTTTGAGCAGGTTGGGAATTTGCCATAGTTTTAAAATCATCTGTAAGAACATTACCGAGGAGATATTCGTCGGTACAGTAAAAATCACATGGGTAAATATTTCCGTTGCCCTCACACACAAACTGCCTTGAGCAGTGACCGAGCATTCCGCATTGCTCCGCCGGCTGATTAAGATAGAGCCTTACCCAGTTATCAAACTGCCTTATGCTTATGTAGCTTCCTCTTACGTAATCCTTTACGTAAAGATTAAATACCTTGATAAGAAAATCAGCGTATTGTTCCCACGTCATATAAAGCTCGCTTTTTTCGTCTGAATCAAACGGACGAAGACACGGAATAAACTGCAAATACCTAAATCCCTTTGACCTGAAATATTTATATATCTCTTCACCGTTTTCGGCACAAAAGCCTGTTAAAACCGTCAGAATATTAAAGTCAACATTATGACGCTTAAAAATTTCGGCAGCATTTATAATCTGATAAAAAGAATTTTGACCCGACGGCTTTTTTCTGAATTTGTTTTTAGCTGCGTCGCCGTCAAGGCTGAGCCCTACAAGAAATTGATTTTTATAAAAAAATTCAGCCCACGCATCGTCAATAAGCGTACCGTTTGTCTGAATACTGTAAAAGACACGGCTGTTTTTTTTGTTAAGCGATTTGACGGTTGAAACAAAATGCCTAAAATAATCAATACCTGCAAGAGTAGGCTCGCCTCCCTGAAAAGCAAACGCAACCATTTGCCCTTCGGCATATTCAAGTGCTTTGCTGACGAGAGTGTATGTCGTTTCCTCTTTCATTTTGCCAAATCCCATATTTTCCCTGTGTGCCGATACGTCACGGTAAAAGCAGTATTCACATGAAAGATTACAAAGAGAGGAGGCGGGTTTAATCATTATTGACATTGCAGGCATTTTCTCACATCTTTTCGTTTAAATATGTTAGTCCTCTGTTTGAGTGATAATACCACGTCTGTTTTCTTTAAATTCCTGCTGAATTTCATCAAGCTTGCTGTGATATTCGTCGGCAATTTCCGGATAAACGGTTGCACGGTTGTAGTTTTCACCCGAATCATCCGTAAGAATATGAAGCCAGTTTGTACGATACTTATCAAAAAATGCAGAGTTGTCGTTTTGAATTCTGTCGAAATATTTAAATGTAATATACTCATTGTTCTCAAGAACATCGTAATCGTAATCGGGGTACTGCTCCATTACACTTTCTGTAGAAACTGTGTACTGAATAGCCTTTATATCCTCACGCTTCATATGCAAAATCGGATGCTCCTCAGTATGTATAACAGTGTCGTTTTGAAGAAGCGATGTCATGGAAACACCGTCAATTATTCGATCCTCGGGCATATAAGCCTCGGCAGTGCCGTTTTTGCCTGTTATATTACAAAGCTCAACAAGCGTAGGATAAAGGTCAACAAGCGTTGCCGACTGACTTCGTGTTGTTCCCGTTTCACCGAGCGCACCGTCGGCATTATCCCAGCGAATTAAGAACGGTACTTTTTGTCCGCCCTCGTAAGCAAGATATTTACCGCCTCGAAGTTCATTTGTCGATCCCTCAAGAGCAGGGCCGTTATCACTTGTAAAAATAATTATTGTATTTTCAAGAACACCAAGCTCCTCCATAGTCGCAAAAAGCTCGCCTAAATACGTATCAAATTCTGTTATACAGTCAACATACGTTCCCATGCCGCTGATACCGTCAAATTCATCACCGGCATAAACGGGAGCGTGTGGCCACGGAGAAGTATAATAAGCCAGAAACGGCTGGTTTGAATTTGCCTGTTCCGTAATCCAGGCTTCAATTTCTTCATGGATATATTTAGTAGCGTTTGATTGGTCTTTCAGCTCGTCTGTTCCGTGTACAATCGTATATTCTCCGTTTTCTTCTCTTACGTGATAAAACGGTGTCATATCATTAGCATAATGGCTGCCATAGAAATAGTCAAAGCCTTGATTTGTCGGCAGATATTCGCCGTAATCACCAAGGTGCCATTTGCCGAACAGACCTGTTGAATAGCCTGCGGCTTTAAATGTTTCGGCAATCGTAATTTCATCACCGAGCATACCGTCTGCGTTACCGCCCATTTCAATGGAGTTGAAAACTCTTGTTGACGCAAATGGAACTAAAGTATCAACAGTAGGATAAATTACGTTATCGGCATAGCCTCTGTAGGGGTATCTGCCGGTCATTGCCGCAAATCTTGCAGGTGAGCATACGGAATAAGACGAGTAGAAATTTTCAAGCTCTACACCGTTTTCGCCGATACTGTCAATATTGGGCGTATCATAAATTGCACCGTTAAGCGAAATGTCACCGTAGCCAAGGTCGTCCATCAAAATAACGAGTACATTCGGACTGCTTGACGTGGCGGTATTGTCAACATTTTTAAGATATTCGTCCTGACCCTCCCACATTCTTTCGGTGTTTGGCTGTGAACGAAGATTCATTGTCAGCACATAAAATACGCTTGTTCCCGCTAAAAAAATTGACAAAACAGCAGAAAGCGCTTTCTTAACGCCTTCCTTTTTAAATGAATGGCGAACAGTAAAATAAAGTCCCCAAAGGCAAATTGCCGACGGAAGAATGAGAAGCAGATTTCCAAGAAGCCTTGTCCCAAAATTACCGCTGCCTGTAAGTAACGGATGCTCAGCTGAACTGAATCCGGCAAGTCCCGAGGAAAATGCGCCAAAGCCGGCGTCCGCACCCCAAATTATGTAGTATACCACAACGCCTATACAGGCGGCTGCATATCCGTAAATTATCGGAGCGTAAACCTTTTTCTTAATGATAAGAGCAAGTATTACTACCGCTGAAAGAATACAGCAGTACCCAACAGCGACAATCGCAACAATGTTTAGCCTTACAATCCACATTGCAAGCATTATCCCGATTCCGATTATCATCAGAATTATCGGAAAAACTTTCTTTTTGGTGTCAAGAGTTATATTTTTCATTTTGCACTCCGTTCATCAGCTCGATATTAAGACTGTGTCGATTTGAGTTTTTACCATACCGATACCGCTGAACACTCATTATATTACCACTAAAATCTTAATATCATAATATTAACATAATTCAATATTATTATAATTG
>JAJBVC010000119.1 GCA_020860025.1 Clostridiales bacterium
GCTATTCTCTCCCTCAATATTATATTCAAAAGTGTTATTCACTGATTTCTTTACCAATTCATTGTCAAAATCTTCGGAATATGCATTAGACGAAACTAAATAATATTCTTCTTCGCAGTTAATTTCCAATAAAAGTATATCGTCAGTTTTAACTCTTGTTCTATCTGTAACTTCTATAAATTCATTATAAGATGAAAGTTCCATATTCACAATTGACTCTAATTCATCTTGACTTATTTGTACATAATCATTCTCTAACTCAATGCTTTTATAATCATACAGTTCTACGTATTTGTTTGCATCAAAGTTCATTATGCTACTCGTATTTGAACAAGAGCATAATAAACAGAAAAATACTGTCACTGTAATTATAGATAAAATCTTCTTCATAATAACCCTCTATAAAATTTTGGAGTGTTACTTAGAATAACACTCCAAAATCCGATTTTTTTACTTAACTGTACAATTAGCACTTGTAAAGCGTGACAATCCCATATAATTGTATATTTCATCACCTGTTGATGGTTTTACAGTGATGGGAGGGTAGACATATACTTTTTTAGAACCTTTAAATTGCAATTGATAGCTACTCTTACCCTTGCCGAGCTTGTAAACTCTGTATACACCGGTAGACTTATTTGAACTACTGCTTTTTATTGAGTTACTCTCACTCCAAATAACTTTTCCGCCGGACAGCATTCGTATGTCACAATTAACGCCGTAGTTCGACATTTTAACGGTAACATATGCGTCTTTTTTTGTTTTTTTCAAAGTGCATGTAACGCTTGATGTCCAATTTTTATTATCTTTAGGAGTAACCGTAACAGCCGCCGAAGCATTTATCGGTATACAAGATACAATCATAACCACAAGCATTGCTATAGCCATTATTCTCTTTTTCATTCATTTCACCTCCTCATATTAAATTCAGCAACAGTATGCAATAACATCTATTGCTATAAACATTCTACTACTATAGCTTATGTTTGTCAATATCAATAGATGATTTTTTATAACTTTTGTTTAGTATATACTATAGCTATAGGTGATTTATATGAACTTAGATAATAAAGAATACGGCAAAAGAATACGAGAAGTCAGAGAGTATCAGAAATTATCAAGAGAGAAACTTGCTGAATTATCAAATATTTCAACACAATTCCTTGCCGATATAGAAACAGGTAAAAAGGGTATGACTGTAAATACTCTTAAAAAAATATGTACCGCATTGCATATAACGAGCGATAGCATTATTTTCGGAACTGAAAATTCAGAATTCATTGATATTGCTCCTCTTTTCTCAAGCATAAACAAAGAGCAACAAAAGAAAATTGAAGAAATAATACAGCTTATAATTAAGCTTTTATAAACAGACTGAAAGGCACTGAGAACTCAATGTTCGCAGTGCCTTTCAAGCATTTCTGATGTAAATTATATTGTTTATATTAAGATTTAAGTTGAATAAACAATTCAATCACATAAATCCGGTCGTGTTTACGGCTGCTTAAACACCGATCCTTTTCTTGCTTCGAGGCGATAGATTGGATAACCCTTTGACGAAAACTTCTCTTCGTACTCCGTAACAATATTATCTTCAAAATCGCTGTTATGCAAATCAAGCGAAATATTACTAAGCTTAAAATCACAGCTTGAAAACGCTTCAATCGAATATTCAAAAAAGTGCATATTATCCGTTTTTTGATAAATCACACCGTCAGGCTTTAAAATCTCTCTGTAAATTTTTAAAAATTTAGGATTAGTCAATCGGTGAGCAATATGCCTGTTTTTCGGAAACGGACAGGAAAAATTCAGATAAATCGCCTCAACAGATTCTTTCGGTATATACGACGGCAAATATTCAGCCGTGCCGCACAGAAACCTGATATTATCAAGTCCCATTTCCCTTGCCATATCTATTGCAAGGATAAGTACGTTTCGATTTCGTTCAACGCAAAGCAGATTTTTATTTGGATTTTGCTTTGCAAATGTACAGCCGAACTGACCTTTTCCGCTTCCGATTTCAAGGTAAACGGGCTGTTCTTTTTTAAATAGATTTTTAAAATCAAGATAATGCTGTTCATCCTTTGCATCGTTAAAATCAAGCGATTCATTTTTCATTACGGAAAGATAATCCGACGCATTGGCTATACGCTCATCAAGATTCTTTTTTCGTTTCATTCTCATTTTTTTGGTTCCTCAGGTTTTAATCAAGGGCTTTGCCCGAACATCAACATTTGACAAGTGCGCACCTCTTATCAATCGGGAAACATCTTGCAAATGTTGTATAACTTATTAAAATTTATCATCAAGCACTGCGTGAGCGCATTTAACACCGTCAACAGCCGCAGAAATTATTCCGCCGGCATAGCCTGCGCCCTCTCCGCAAGGGTAAACTCCCCTGATATTGCACTGCAAAAATTCATCACGAAGTATACGCACAGAGCTTGACGAGCGAGTTTCCGGTGCAGTAAGAACAGCATCGTAAAGATTAAATCCGCAAAGCTTCTTGTCCATTTCAACTATTGCCGATTTCATAGTAGCCGAAACCTTTTGAGGCAGGCACTCGTCAAGATTTGTCAGCGTAACTCCTGTAGGGCAGGTTGGATTTACATTTCCGAGCGCTTTGCTCTCAATTCCTTTTAAGAAGTCGCCAACAAGCTGCGCCGGCGCTTTGTAATTACTTCCGGCAAGAATGTATGCGTTATGCTCGATTTCTCTTTGATAATATATTCCCGAAAGCGGATGCTCGCTTGGAAAATCCTTTGGCTCAATTCCGACAAGAAGTGCTGAATTTGCATTTTCTCCGTCACGGGCAAGAGAACTCATTCCGTTGACGATTACACCCTCTTTTTCACTTGCGGCGGCAACAACAGTACCGCCCGGGCACATACAAAATGTATACGCTCCACGCTCGTGAAGCTTGTGGCAAGAGAGCTTGTAATCGGCGGCGCCCAACTTTTTATGATTTGCAAATTTACCGTACTGCGCTTTGTTTATAAGGCTCTGCGGATGCTCTATTCTTGCACCGACTGAAAACGGCTTTTGTATTATTTCAACACCCATAGAGTAAAGCATTTCAACAGTATCTCTTGCACTGTGACCTATTGCGAGAATAACGCTGTCGGTTTCAATATCAACGCTTTTTGAGTGGTGCGAATACGTAATACCGTGAATAACGCCGTTGGCGCAAATAAGATTTTCAACTTTACATTCAAGTCTTACCTCTCCGCCCAAGCGTTCTATTTTTTTTCGAATGTTTTTTACAACGACAGTCAGCCTGTCGGTACCTATATGCGGTTTTGATGAATAAAGTATTTCTTCCGGTGCGCCCGCTTCGTACAGTTCCTCAAGAATTTTTCTTATAAAAGGGCTTTTAATTCCTGTCGTCAGCTTGCCGTCGGAAAACGTTCCTGCACCGCCCTCACCGAACTGTACGTTTGACTCCTCGTCAAGCACTCGTTCCTGCCAGAATTTGTTTACGTCCTTTTTTCTGTCGTCAACATTTTTTCCACGTTCAAGAATAAGAGGTTTCAGACCAGCTTCAGCCAGTATCAAACCGGCGAACATCCCGGCAGGCCCGAAGCCGACAACAATAGGTCTGAAGCTGCTTTTACGATTATTTACAGGCGGTTCGTATTTGTAAGGGAGAACAAGCTGTGCCTTGCCCGATTTGCATTTTGCCACTATCTGATTTTCATCAAGAGCAATCTGAACGTCAACCGAGTAGGTAAAATGAACGTCTTCCTTTTTTCGTGCGTCTATACTTTTTTTAAAAATTGTCAGAGATTTTATATATTTTTCGTTTATTCTTAAAGCCTTCGCCGCTTTTGATTTTAAAATGTTCTCGTCCTCATCAAGAGAAAGTTTTATTTCATTTATTCTAATCATAATATATCCTTAACCGTTTGAATTTGCAATGCAATCGGCAACCTTAATTCCACTGTAAAATGCAAAATTAAGATTGTAACCGCCACAGGGGAATTGCCTGTCAAGCACTTCTCCGCAGGCATAAAGTCCCTTAACCTTTTTTGATTCAAAACAGTCGAATTCATCAAGGCTTGCTCCGCCGTATGTAATCTGGGCAAAATCATAGCCTTTTGTTCCTGTGATAATAAGCTTCCAGTGCTTAGTAAAATTCACAGCTTTTTGAATATCTCCCTGTGCCTGCTTATCTATAATTCTTGCAAGTCTGCCGCCTAAAATTCCGCTGAGATCGCCAAACTTTTTAATATGCTCACTCAACTGTTCAGAGCTTATATCGGGTGTTAAATCAAGCACTGCGTGGCATTTCTTCGGAGATGAATCAGCAAAATTTTTGCTGACAATATACGAAAGGTTCATGCTAACAATTCCCGAAAGACCGTAATCTGTAAAAAGAACCTCTCCGTACTCTGATTTTACATCCTTGCCGTCAAGCAAAATCGTCATATTGCATTTTGCTCTTTGCCCTTTCATTATTGATGGGTATTTACTTGATGATGTCAGCTGAACGAGCGACGGGTAAAGCGGTGTGATTTTATGACCGACCGACTTTAAAAGTTTGTAGCCGCTTGCATTTGAGCCAAGATTTTTTTGCGCCTGTCCGCCAGCTGCGATAACAAGAGCATCCGCCATAAAAATTCCGCAATCGGTAGAAACCGTAAGGTCGCTGTCAATACTGTTTACGGTGCAGTCCGTTATAATTTCAACACCTAAATCACGGCAAGATTTTTCAAGCAGTTCAAGTACGGTTGACGCCTGATTCGAATAAGGATAAATCCTGCCGTCGTCCTCTTCCTTTGTAAGCAGTCCTATACTTAAAAAAAACTGCAAAACTTCATCTGAATGATGCGCATTGGAATTTGACAAATTGCACCTGCCGTTGCCCGTTGCAAGAAGCTTTTTACCTATACGTTCAAGGCGCTCCAAAACAATGACCTGCATTGAGCGATTATTCTGTTTTAATCTGACGGCGCAGGCAAGTCCGCTTGCTCCCGCTCCAACTATAATTGTTGTCATAACAGTTCCTCAATTAAAACTTTTGCATTTAGAAGAATAATAATGAATTTTAATCTCCCGCAGTGGCGATAGCCATAGCGTTTTCTTCAACAGTGCCTTTTCCGCATTCAATAGTTACGTCCGCCCATTTTTCGTAAAGAGACAGGCGTTCGTCATACATATCCCTCAGCGTTTCTCCGTTTTTCATCAAAACTCCACGAGTTGACAAATTACTGATTCTCGAACACATTTCATCATATGTCAGATGAAGATAGATAATTTTGCCAAGGCTTTTAAGGTGGCTCATTGCCTTGTCCGAATAAATTACAGAACCGCCTGTCGCAATAACCGTTCCCTGAATATCAAGAGAGAGGATTGCATTTTCCTCCGCCTTTTCAAAATAATTGTCGCCGCTTAAATCTAATATATCCTGAAGGCTTCTGCCCTCTAAATTTTGAATAAGCAAATCGGTATCAAAAAAATTTTTAAGCATCATTTTCGCCGCAACTACACCGCAGGTTGATTTACCGCTTCCCGGCATACCGATTAAAATAACATTTGACCTCACTTTTTTACACCAACCTTTTTACAGTATTCAGCCATAGGGCATATATCGCATTTAGGCTTGCGTGCCGAGCATATATCTCTGCCGAAAAGTACAATTCTATGGCAAAAATCCGATCCCTCGTTTACGGGAACAATCTTTTTAAGCGCAAATTCTATTTTTTTGGGGTCTTTTTCTTTTACAAGTCCGATACGGTTTGAAATACGAATCATATGCGTATCAACCACAATGCTTTCCTTGCCGTAAACGTCGCCTACTATCAGATTGGCGGTTTTTCTTCCAACTCCCGGCAAGGTTATTAAATCATCAATATTATCGGGAACTCTGCCGTCGAAATCATCTCTGATTTTATTTGCCATACCTATTATTGACTGCGCCTTGATTTTATAAAATCCGCAGCTTTTAATCAGTGCCTCAACGTCGCTTAAATTTGCATTGCAGTAATCGTCAAGAGTTTTATACTTTTCAAAAAGAGCGGGAGTAACCATATTAACACGTGCGTCGGTACACTGTGCGGACAGTCGAACGGCAACTAAAAGCTCAAACGGATTTGACGCTGTTAAAGAACAGATTGCGTCGGGATAAAGCTCCTTCAGCACGTCGATTGTCTTTAATACACGCTCTTTTTTAGTCACTGCCTTCACCGCCCTTAATCTTGCTCCAATAAGCCTTGTACGCCTGCTCATTCTTATTAAGACCGTATTTATAATATTTTTTATCTTTTATTTCATCGGGCAGATACTGCTGTTTAACCCAGTGATTATTGTAATCGTGCGGATAAAGATAAAACTGACCTTTAACTTCTGCATCCTCGCCGTCAAAATGTTTATTTTGAAGCTGACGTGGAATACTGCCAAAATCGCCTTTTTTCAAATCAGCCATAGCCTCGTTTATGCCCATATAAGCGGAATTGCTTTTAGGAGCATTCGCCACAAGCACAACAGCATCGGCAAGCGGAATACGAGCTTCGGGCAGACCTACCATCATTGCAATATCGACTGCCGATTTAACAATAGGAATAATCTGCGGATAGGCAAGGCCGACATCCTCGCAGGCGCAAACGACGAGACGGCGGCAGGCGGAAGGTAAATCTCCCGCTTCCAAAAGCCGTGCAAGATAATGAAGCGCAGCGTCGGGGTCTGAACCACGCATACTTTTCTGATATGCTGAAATAATATCATAATGCTCGTCGCCGTCACGGTCGTAACGAACGGCGCTTTTTTGCGTAAGCTCATCCGCTATATCGAGTGTAATAATCTTTTTCCCGTCTTTCACAGGTGATGCATAAAAACAGTTTTCAACCGAATTAAGTGCTTTTCGCACATCGCCGCCGCAGCCGTAGGCTATCTTTTTTTCAACTCCGTCAAGAAGTTCAACTTCAACATTATTCTCCTTTGAAAGTATATCAAATCCACGTTTAATCGCAGGAATAACATCGTCGGTGCTTACTGTTTTAAATTCAAATACGGTAGAACGTGAAAGTATCGCAGGATAGATATAAAAATAAGGATTCTCAGTCGTGGAGGCAATAAGCGTGATTTTGCCGTTTTCTATGTATTCAAGAAGAGTTTGCTGCTGACGCTTGTTGAAATATTGTATCTCATCGAGATAAAGAAGTATTCCGTTCGGTGCCGTAAATGTATCAAGCTCGGCGACAATATCCTTAATATCCTGAGTTGACGCAGTCGTTCCGTTAAGTCGGCGCAGACTGCGATTAGTCGCATTTGCAATAATTGAAGCGACAGTCGTTTTGCCGACTCCGCTCGGCCCGTAAAATATAAGGTTCGGGACATCGCCCGATTCAATAATATTTCGCAGTGCCTTGCCTTTTGAAAGCAAATGGCGCTGACCCACAACATCATCAAGACTTTCGGGTCGTATTCTGTCTGCAAGGGGTGTATTCAAAAAAATTCTCCTCCCTTAAATCTGCCGATAAAGCAGTCTGTTAAATTACTGTTTTTTTATTGATTCGGTGTATAAAAAATCAAATCAAATTTAAGATTTCACAAGCACGCCATAGTCTGCCGAGAAAGTAGTCAGAATTAAGCATTTTGGGAGGATTGCTGTACATTTGGTACCGCTTCCGAGCAAAAGGCTTAAAACGCTCAAAAGCGGATGGGTTCGATGCCCTGACGCTTTTAGAACGGTTGTTGGTATAGATAATCTAAATATTTGCAAAAATATAAAGTCTAAAAAATAATCTGCCACACAAATAATTGAGCGTGGTTATGGCTGCTTTATCGGTAGACTAATTATTCGTCTGATTTTTTAGAGTACTTACATCCGCAAAAGTTCTGGCGATATAAGCTGTACTGCCTTGAAAGCTCGATTGAGCGTTTGTAGCCCTCACGCTTTTTAAAATCAGACGGGAGCCACTTAACTCCTGTTTTCTGCGAAACGGCAAAGCCGATTTCATTTATTTTTTGAGCATTTTTCAAAGGGCTGATTGAAAGAGTTGTACAAAAATAATCAAATCCATTTTCAAGAGCAAGGCGTGCCGTTTTATCAAGGCGCAGTTCATAACAGCGAAAACAGCGTTCGCCTCCCTCAGGACAATGCTCATAGCCGACAGCGATTTTTTCAAAATCTTCAGAATTATAATCGCAGTCGAGAAATTTCACTTCATTTTCGGTTTTCATTTCCTTAATAAGCCGTTTTTGCTCCGCCTTACGTTTTTCATATTCAGAAATCGGCGATATATTCGGATTATAATACAGCACGGTTATAAGAAAATATTTTGACAAATATTCAATAGTATAGCTCGAACAAGGAGCGCAGCAGCTATGCAGTAAAAGAGAGGGCAATAAGTCCTCTCTCTTGTTTGCGTTAATTATTTTGTCAAGTTCATTTTGATAATTTATTTTATTCATTAGCTTATATAATTGAGTGGATTTACTCTTGTTCCGTTTAGTCTTACTTCAAAATGGCAGTGTGGGCCCGTTGAATTACCTGTTGAACCACTTTTTGCAATCTGCTCGCCTTTTTCGACAGTATCGCCTACCGATACCAAAATTGATGAATTATGAGCGTAAAGAGTTACAACCGAACGTCCCTGTGAATCTGTGCCGTGGTAAATCATAACGTAATAGCCATAGCTGTATGTAAGACGTTTTACGGTAATAACTATACCCTTTTGAGCGGCGCAAACCTTACTTCCCGTAGAGCATGGGAAATCTATACCGCCGTGATAACTGCCTGACGAATAATTCGGAAATCCGGCAGAAATCGAGTGTGTACTCGGGACGGGATAACTCATATTCAGCACTGCGTCGGATTTTGAATAAACATCACTTTGACCTACAACCGAAGCATCGTCATCGACTTTATTGCCCGACGTATCGACAGTCGTAACCTCATCGGGAGAAATAACGCCCTCTATAAGCGACTGAATTTCATTTTCAACAGCTTCGGCAAGCTCCTCGTCCTCGTTTCTGTACTCCGTATACTGCTTGTTTTGAGCGTTAAGCTGAGCGAGCAAGCTGTCGCTTTCGGCACGGTCTGTTGCAAGAGCGCTCTTTCTTTGCGCTATAACCTCAAGGTTGCTTTCAAGCGTTTCCTGCTTAGATGCCAAAGTTTCGTTTTGCTCGTCAAGTTCCCCTTGAACCTCCTCGTATTCAGCCTTTTTCTCGTTAAGACCGTTTTGCTCGTTGAGGATAGTCTCTTTTTGCTCGTTTACCTCCTGCAAAAGCTCTGCGTCACTTTTTGATACGGATTTTATCATTTCATATCTTGTAAGAAAATTTGAAATATCACTGCACGTTAAAAGCGCTGTCAATATATTGTAATCGCCGCTTATGTACATAACACGAAGCCTATAGCAATAAGCCTCGTACACGCTGTCGAATTTTTCGGTTAATTCGTCAATTTCTTTCTGCTTTTCCTCTATTTCTTCATAAAGGCTGTCAAGCTGTTTCTGATTTTCCTCAACAAGCTCCTCTAACTCGTCAACCTCGTCCTGTATCTCATCGGTTTGACTTTGAAGTACCTTTAACTGCTGATTTACAGCACTTATTTTCTGGTCGAGAGTGTCTATATATTCCTGAGTTACTTTGGAATCCTTTTCAAGCTCCTCAAGCTTTTCTTCAAGCTCCGCTATATTATCCGCAAGTTCCTGCTGCTGTTCCTCAAGTGTACTTTGAGCGTCAGCCTTAGCGTCTTCCTCTGACTGCGTTGTCTCCTCGTCGTCTGTATTACTTTCAATATCGCCGAAATTTACGACGTCTTCCTCTTCACTGTTATCACTTGTTGTAATTTCAAAATCCGCCGAAGATGTAGTGCTTTCCTCCTCGGCAAACGCTGTAAACGGCAACACGCTTACTATCGCAAAGGCGGCAACCATTATTATAGAAATAATTTTAATTTTCAATTTTGATTACCCCTTTACGGCAAATACTTGTTTGGATTTACACAGTCGCTGTAGCTTGCTGTCGGCGTTCTTACTTCAAAGTGGCAATGTGGCCCCGATGAATTACCTGTTGAACCGCTGTAAGCTATAAGCTGACCTTTAGTTACATAATCGCCTACGGACACAACTCTTTCGGAATTATGCGCATAAAGAGTATAAACGTAATTGCCGTTTGAATCAAGTTTATCATGTGCTATAACAATATACCTGCCGTAGCTTCTGTAATTACCGTTTGAATCATATAAATCAGTTGAAATTATAACATAACCCGACTCGGCAGCAACTACACGTGACCCTGTACTGCAAGCAAAATCAACACCTGTATGACCGGCGTATCCCGCACTGCCGTAATCGGTAGTGATTGTTGTAAAGCTCGGAACGGGGTAAGTCAACTGTAATACGGATGAATCCTGCTTTTTGGTAGTTGTGGTTGTTGTGGTCTTTTTCTTTGTGGTCGTAGTATCAGAATCATCGTCGGAATCGGAATCTGACGAAGAAGCTGTTGTAGTCGTTGTAGTTGTTGTTGTCGTTGTTGTGGTGGTAGTTGAGGCTTCCATCTTCTTACGAAATTCCTCTGCCGCCGCCTCAATTTCGGCATTTATCTCTTCAAGCTCCGCCTGGTCTTGATTGCGATATTCGCTGTACTCCTTAGTTTGAGCCTGAAGTTCGTCAAGCAAAGCGTCCGATTCAGCCTTTTCGCTTTCGTAAGCAGTCTTTTTTTCCTCATAAGTTTCCTGCTGCTGTTCAAGCACAGTTACAGTTTCACTGATTTGAGTTTCCGTCTGCTTTAAGGTTTCCTGATTTTCGGTAAGAGAGGTCTGCTTGCTTTCAAGTTCTTCCTGCGTTTGAGTAAGCTCTGTTGATTCGCTTTGCAGACTTTCAAGCAAGGACTTATCGCTTTTTGATACACGCCTTATCATTTCAAGCCGTGTAAAGAGAGATGAAATATCTGAACTCGTTAAGATGAATGACAGCACGCTGAAATTACCGCTGACATACATTGCACGAACTCTTACGCAATAGTCGCTGTAATTCTCGTTAAACTGCTCCTCAAGCTCGGCAATAAGCTCCTGCATATCGCTGATTTCCACTTTAAGAGATTCAATTTCTTTTTCGTTCTCGTCGTATTCGTTTTGTAAATCTTCAATTTTTGACTTTGAGCTTTCGACCTCTTCGCTGCAAAGCGTAAGCTCTTCCTGAAGATATTTTATTTTTTCATCAAGAGTATTTATATATTCTTCTGTTTCTTTTGATTGGTCGCCTAAATCAGAGAGCTTTTCGTTAATCTCTTTTATCTGCTGTTCAAGATACGCTTGCTTTTCCTCGGCACTTAAATTTTCATAGCTTTCCTGAGATGAAGTATCGTCATCGGCAAAAGCAAAGGTCTGACCGCCGGCAACGCTGACTGTAAAAAGGCAAAAAGCCAACAAAACAGCAAACACCCTTTTAAACAAATTTGACTGTTTCATTGACTTCACCCTCTTCTCGTTTAAATTGTAACAGCGTTACAGATAATTAAGAGGATTTACCCTGCTGCCGTTTACACGTACCTCGAAATGGCAGTGTGGACCTGTAGAATTACCTGTTGAACCGCTTTTTGCTATTACTTGACCCTGAGTAACGGTATCGCCTACGCTTACAAGAATTTGACTGTTGTGAGCGTATAATGTTGAAAGTCCGTCGCCGTGGTCAATCATTACGTAATAGCCGTAACTGTAAGTAAGATATTTAACAAGAATTACCGTACCGCTGGCAGCCGCATATACGTTTGAACCTGTCGAAACAGGGAAATCTATACCGCCGTGGTAACCACCCGATGAATAATTCGGATAGCCTGCCGATATTGTTCTTGAATCTGTCGGATAACTAAGCTGGCCCGAGCCTGAGCCTGTTGAGCCTGAAATAGAACCGGAACCGCTGCTTGAACTTGAGCTTGACGCTGCCGCCGCTGCTGCCAATGCCGCAGCACGAATTTCATTTTCAATCTCCTCAAGTGCGTCCTCGTTTGTTTCGATAAGTTCCATATATTCGGACGTCTGACTGCTGAGTTCTTCCATAAGCGCATTACATTCTTCAACCTCAGCGTCAAGCTCCGCCTTTGACTCGTCTATTTCATCAATGCTTGCCTGAAGCTCCTGCTTATCGCTTTCAAGCGATTCTTTATCCTCGCTCAATTCATTTCGCTTAACCTCAAGCTCTTCTTTTTGAGTCTCAATTTCCTCCATAATGGTCATAAGCTCATCAAGAGCCTCGCTGTCCTGCTCGGACACCGACTTAACCATCTGCGAACGTGTAAGCATTGTACTCATATCTGTACAAGTGAGCAAAACCTCAAGCGTTGAAGCCGAACCCGACATATACATCGCACGAAGGCGCTGACAATAAAGCTCATACTTTTCATCAAATTCAGCTTGCTTTTCGTCAATCTCGTTTTGAGTTTCCTCAATATCCGCTTCCGTTTGCTCGATTTTGTCCTCGACTGCGTCAATCTCAGCTTCCAAAGCCGACTTGCTGTCCTCAAGAGTATCAAGCTTATCCTGCAGCAAATTTATTTTTGACTGCAAAGCCGATAAATATTCCTCGGTATCGTTCTGTTCTTCTTCAAGCTCGTCAATTTTACTTTGAGCTTCATCTATTTCGCTTTGGATTTCTTCTTTTTCCTCATTAAGCTCGGACGTTGATTTAGCCGAAGCGGACATTCCGAAAGAGAATGATGCAACTGCAAAAATCAAACTGAGCGTTAATGATAAAATTTTTATCGAATATTTACACCGCACTAATCTCACTGCCTTCCTTGTTAAGATATTTACGCATTGTAATCAGCGAACCGCCTACACCGGTTATAATACCGATAGCAACAAATATACCAAGCATAAGAAGAGCATAATCGCTGAATTCAAGTGCCTGAAGATTAAGCGAACTGAGCAAATCACTGAACTGATTTATTGCAAGCTCATAAACGCCCCATACAAGTCCTAAACCGATAAGACCTGAGACAATGCCGAGAATCATACCTTCAACAACAAACGGCAGTCGTACAAAGTTGTTTGTTGCACCAACTGATTTCATAATGCTGATTTCAAGACGACGGCTGTAAACCGTAAGACGAATTGTATTTGAAATAATAAACATTGAAATTACAAAAAGAACCGCAACGATTACAATGGCGATTACGGAAACGCCCTGGCGAATTGACACAAGTCTTTGTGCCAAGTCCTTATTTTCACGAACGACATCAATATTGTCGAGCTGATTTATTGCTTCAACCGTATCATCAAACAGGTTTAAGTCCGAAACAGTAACCTTGTATGCGTCGGGCAAAGGAATTTCCGAACTGACGGTTGTGAAGAATGCTGCGTCAGCCTCATCCATAGTGGCAAGCTGTTCTTCCCACGCTTCTTCCTTTGAGACAAATTCAATGTCGCTTATATTGCCTATCGCTTCAATATCGGTTTCCATCTGCGCTATTTCTTCATCTGTAGTGTCGTCCTCAATGTAAACCATTACGACATTTTCCTCTTCAATTTTTGAAAGAAGAGAGTCGATATTAAGAAAAATCATTGATGCTGAACCGATTAAAACAAGACAGCTCATAAGCACGCATATTGAGGCGAGTGACATCATACGGTTTGTCCAAGTATTTCTAAAGCCCTCTTTAATTAAATATCTTAAGCTTGAACCTGTCATTATTCCTCTCCTCCCTGTTCTTCGCTGTCCGAATTTGAAATCGTGTCGTTTGCACTTGAAACAACGTCCTCCAAATTATCGAAAACATCGTCGTTTACATCGACATTGTCGATAGAAACATCCTCATCAAAAAAGAACATATCCGTATCTTCCTTAGGTGTGGAGCTTTCAAATTTTGCGTGAGTGGGATCGGGTGTATCCGACACAACCTCGCCGTCTTTAATAACGATTACACGGCGCTGGAACGAACGCACAAGATCATGCTCGTGTGTTACCATTATAACAGTTGTGCCCGAATTATTTATTTTTGTAAGAAGCCCTACTATTTCGTGGCTCATTTCAGGGTCTACGTTACCTGTAGGCTCGTCCGCAATAATAACCTTCGGGTTATTTACAAGCGCTCTTGCAAGCGAAACACGCTGCTGTTCGCCGCCCGAAAGTTCATTTGGCAGCGACCTTGCTTTTTGAGAAAGACCTACAAGCTGAAGAATGTAAGGCACTCTTTTTCTGATTTCCTTTTCTTTTGCGCCGATAACACGCATTGCAAAGGCAACATTATCATAAACCGTCATTTTCGGAATGAGGCGGAAATCCTGAAAAACAATACCCATTTCTCTTCTGTAATAAGGAACCTTTTTCTTTTTCAGAGTTGCCGAGGAATATTCGTTAAAAATAATTTCTCCCTCGCTGGGCTTTTCCTCGTGCATAATGAGTTTTAAAAATGTACTTTTACCTGCACCGGAAGATCCGACAACAAATACAAACTCTCCGTCCTCAATCTTAATATTCACATTTGAAAGAGCGTGCGTACCGTTGCTGTCGTAAACTTTTGAAACGTTTCTGAATTCAATCACTGTTTCTACCTCTTAACTTTTATAGCTATAGCAAAATATTTTAAATAATCATTTTAATCCAATAAACACTAATTTATATAATATAACAACTTATGTAATAAATCAAGACCTATATGTAACTCTTTTGTAAACATTTCTTTTATATTTCATTTATATTTTGTTGATAAAACAAAAAATTACGGCAAAGCAAAAGCGCCTTGCCGCAATAAACAAATGTTAAAACTTAATATTTAACAGGACTTGACGCAAGGTACTTGTTGACCATCAGCGCTACTTTAAATACGATAGCGTCGTCAAACTCTCTCAAATCAAGACCCGTGAGCTTTTTAATTTTTTCAAGCCTGTAAACAAGCGTATTTCTGTGAACAAAAAGTTTTCTTGACGTTTCCGAGACGTTAAGATTATTTTCAAAAAACTTTTGAATTGTAAAAAGTGTTTCCTGGTCAAGCGAGTCGATAGAGCCACGCTTAAACACTTCTTTAAGAAACATATCGCAAAGCGTTGTGGGAAGCTGATAAATAAGCCTTGCGATACCGAGATTATCATAGCTTACAATAGTTTTTTCCGTATCGAAAACCTTGCCGACCTCAAGCGCAACCTGCGCTTCTTTAAATGAACGTGCAAGGTCTTTTATTCCCGTAACGCAGGTGCCGATTCCGATAAGAGCGTTAAAGTAAAATTCGGCAAGAAGCGTATCGTTAATCGAACGGGCAAGCTTTTCCAAATCCTTACTGTCAACATTGGGACGAACCTCTTTGACAAGAGCAATATCGCTTTCGTTAATGTTTATTACAAAGTCCTTAGTCTTATCCGGGAAGAAGTTTTGAATAATGTCAAATACGGAAACCTCCGTCTCCTGAGTTGTACGTATTAAAAAGACTACTCTTGTAGCGTCGTTATTAAAGTGAAGTTCCCTTGATTTTATATAAATATCACCGGGGAGAATATTGTCAAGTATGACGTTTTTAACAAAATTCGCTCTGTCGAATTTCTCATCATTATTTCGCTTAATCTGGTCAAGTGCAATGGCAATTATTTGTGAATAATTATGGCTGAGCTCATCGGTTCCGTCAACAAATACCGCATATTCGGGACGAACAAGAACGTCAAATGTTGTATATGTTGAATTGTCAACACAAGTCTGCGTGCCGTTAAACACTCCGGCTGTTACAACGCCCTTGCGAACTTCACCTATAAGACCGAGCTCACTGCAGGCAATTACGGTACCGCTTTCGTCTACAACGCCGATTGTGCGGTCGATTGCGTCACGCATTTGATTTACAATTCCCTGAAATAATTTGTTTGGCATGTCCTCTCTCCTTAAAATTCATCATCATTTTGCACAAATAAATATTGCACAAAAACAAGTCCTCTCACTTGGTCATATTATACAAGAACATTAACCATTTTGCAACCTTTTTCACAAAAAAATTTAAATTTTTTGTGCTGCTTGCATAAACCAAATTTTAATTTTCCACAAAAAAGCACAATATATTGTTGGTGAATTTTTCCATAGGTACAAGTATTGTATAAAAAGAATATAAAAAGAAATTATACAAATGCAGCCTGATTATTTTTTGCACTTTTGCGTTTTTATTTATTTTCTACCATTTTTATCTCTTCATCATTAAGATAACGACACTCGCCCTCACCGAGAGATAAATCGAGCGGCAGTCTGCCCATAGCCGTTCTTTTCAACTCAATAACCGTAATCCCGAATTTTGCAAACATCCGCTTAATCTGGTGGTACATTCCCTGACGAATAATAACCTGAGCTTCCGTATACTCACTGTTGAGAGGTGTAAGCTGTGCCGGCAAGCATTTATCATTTTTAAGGCTCAATCCGTTTTTAAAAGCGTCAATAACATCGCTGTCAAACGGCTTGTCCAAAACAGCCGTGTACGTTTTGGGTATATGATTTTTAGGGCTTAATATACGATGGGCAAAATCGCCGTCATCCGTAATCAGCACAAAGCCTGTTGTGTCTTTATCAAGCCGTCCTGCAGGGAAGAGATTTTTCCTTTTCATACTGTCGGGAAGAATATCAACAACTGTCTTTTCACCGCCCTGTGACGCTGAAATTATGCCTTTCGGCTTATTCATCATTATATAAACAAATTTACTGTAGCAAACGGCTTTTCCGTCACATTCAATCTTATCTTTTTGAGCGTCAGCCTTTTCGTTTGCAGATTTTACGGCAGTCCCGTTTACTGTTACAAGTCCGCTTTTTATATATTCTTTTGCGTCACTTCGTGAAATATTAAGTGATTGAGAAATTATTTTGTCAAGCCGTTCCATTACTCACCGCTAAATCCTACTAAAAATCCATCGTCGGCGGACGTATTACATATATCACCGCCTATAAGAATACCGTCGCACACAAGCATATCGGCAACAATACCCTCGTTTATATCCTTGTAATTTGTAATTGTATAGGTGTAAAGAGTCACATTTCTTCCCTTATAATCGGTTAAATCAAAGCCCTGATTTTCCTGCACCTCGTTATAGTCAATATAAACATCGTTCCAGCGCTGAGGAATAGTAAGCTCCTTTGTTTCAAACTCTTCCTCAACCTCCCAGCCGAAGCCCGAAAGATAATCGACTCTCTCTTCATTGGTTGAGGCGCTTATGCTTGCCGAAACGCTTTTACTTTCCTCCACACGGTTTGAAACAAATGTCAAAGCAATAACTACCACGCCTGTAACAGCAAGGATAATTCCGAAAATCATTTTCGGCTTTAATTTTAGAGTTAATATTTTCATAAAGACCACCTAAGTAATCTTATGATTTAATACCGAATATTAGAACATTAACCGACGTCGTCGATAATTAAATCCTTAACTGTATTTAAAAAAGAGATTTCAGCCGTAGCGTCAATTAAAATACCATTTTCCGTATACTCCTGAGAGTGAACAACTCCGTTACGGTGGAGCTGTGCCGTAAGATTTCCCTTATCAAAAGGCAAAAGAAGGCGAACACGTCTGCGAGTTTGAGGGAGAGCTGACTGCACCGCAAGGAGCAAATTGTTAATTCCCCACCCTGTTTTTGCACTGATTTTTACGCTTTTATTATCCGCCAAAGCACCTGCCATTCCGACATCAGCCGTTTCAAAATCAACGGCAATATCGCATTTATTAAACACATTTATGACAGGCACGGAAATAACTCCGCCGAAAAGAGATTCCAAAATATCGTTCGTTACGGAAATATTGTCATAGCAATCGGGGCTTGAAGCGTCGCAGACGTTAAGAATAACATCGGCATATGTTGCCTCCTCAAGCGTTGACTTAAAAGCCTCGACAAGCTGATGAGGCAAACGGCTTATAAAGCCTACCGTATCAACAATCATTATCTGCTGTCCGTCGGGCAGATAAAGTTTTCTTGCGGTCGGGTCAAGAGTAGCAAACAGTTTGTCCTCCTGAAGAACTCCGGCATCGGTCAGATAATTCATAAGAGTTGATTTTCCGGCATTCGTATATCCGACTATCGCAACGATTTTTGCATTATTCTTTTTTCTTCTGCGGTGCTGAATATCACGTCTTTTTTCAAGCTGTTCAAGCTCGTTTTTTATATACTGAATTCTGCGCCGAATGTGACGTTTATCTGTTTCAAGCTTCGTTTCGCCGGGGCCTCTTGTACCTATTCCGCCACCGAGCCTTGAAAGGCTTTTGCCCTTTCCCGAAAGACGTGGCAGAGTATAATTAAGCTGGGCAAGCTCTATTTGAAGCTTACCCTCCTTTGAACGGGCACGAGAAGCGAAAATATCAAGTATAAGCGTAGTTCTGTCAATTACTCTCGTATTTGTCGAATCCTCAATATTTCGTACCTGAACAGGAGACAGCTCAGAGTCGGCAACTATCAAATCAACATCATTGTCATCACAAAATTCCTTAAGCTCCGAAAGCCGTCCTTTGCCGATAAACGATACGCCGTCGGCAGTATCTCTTTTTTGTATAATTTCGCAGATTGATTCTCCGCCGGCAGTTTTAACAAGCTCACGCAGTTCGCCGATTGACTGCTCTGCGTCAAACTCACCGGTATCAACGGAAATCAAAACCGTTTGCTCTTTTTTGTTTTCATCTGTTATTTCATTATATTTATAATTTTTATTATATTTTTCATTTTTATTTTCGTTTTTGTTGTCGTTTGCAAAATCATAATTCATATAAAATCAAAATCCAATATTAAAAAGAGAAAAAATATTTAAAGGCTAATCGTTTACAAGCGCCTGCAAAACCTTGTTTGCAATAGGGCCCGCTGTTTGAGAGCCGGAATTGCCGTATTCAACGACAACGACAAAAGCATACGGATTGTCATCATCATCCATAAAGCCAACAAACCAAGCGGTATTATGAGATTCCTCGTCGTCTATTTCGGCAGTACCTGATTTTGCGCAGAGGTTAAGTCCCTCATAATTGTAATCGCCGTACTGCTCCTCAACATTATAGCGCATCATCTCTTTCATTGTAGATGCAATTTGCTCTGAAATCAACGGCGTTTCTTTAACCGTAAAATTCAAATCGAGCGCTTCGCCGGCTTTGTTTGCAAAAGAATTTATTATATTGCACGAAACAGCGTTGCCGTCATTGGCAATAGCACCGCATAATCTAAGCATTGCAATAGGTGAAACAAGAGTATCGCCCTGACCTATGCCTGTCCAGCCGACATAATCATCGGCGTCGCCGTCTTCAAGGAAAAATCTTCCCGTTGAAGATGTTATATCTCCGCTGACCGACACGGACGAAGTAAGACCGAGTTCCTTTGCGGTTTCGGCGAGCTTTTCGGGCCCGAGCTCTATTGCAATTTGAGCGTATGCTGCGTTGCAGGATTTAGCGAGAGCCTCTTTAAGCGTAAGCTCTCCGTGAACGGAGTTACACTTTATAGGTGTGCCCGAACCGGGGTCATACTCGCCTGTGCAGACGAATGTACGATCCTCAATATCGCTGATATTTTCAAGAGCGCAGATTGTAGTTACAATTTTAAACGTAGAGCCGGGAGTATAAAGACCGCTCAAAAGACGATTGACGTAAACGCCGTCATAATCGTCATTCGTATCAATATCCGACGGAACATTTTCAACATCATAGCTCGGAGTTGAAACCATACAAACAATATCGCCCGTTTTATAGTTCATAACGCCGACACAGCCGGCTTTATAATCCGACAGCGCTTCATAAGCAACATTGCACACATCTGCGTCAATGGTAAGCTCCATATCGTTTCCGCTGCCGTTTTGTATAACGCTGTAAAGGCCCGACAAAACACTGTAGCCGGTAAGCTCAGCCTCGTAAACATTTTGAACACCTGTAGATATAAAGCCTTTGGTATCGCCGACTGCGTGAAGCGTTGCCAGACGTGTTGTAAGAGAATCGCTGTATTCTCTCGTGCCGTCGCTCGTCTGAGCCAAGACAGTGCCGTTGCAGTCTGTAATTTCACCTGCGCCGATAAGTTCACCGTTATAATAAACATAACTGTTATACGGCTGCATAACCCAGCTGTCGCCGTCTGTAACAAGGCTGACAGTCAAAAATACAAGTCCGCCGAGAAACGCAACAATCAGTAAGCAGAGGGCAAGACCTCTTTTTGTAATCATTTTCATTTCTTCTTGACACCTCCCAGATAATTGTAGGTGCGAACGTCCGACGCTTTAATAAAAGCAAGCACAGCCCAGCAGCTGAGCATTGAACTGCCGCCCTGACTGATAAACGGGAGCGTTACTCCTGTCAGCGGTAAAACGTCGGTTATTCCGAATATATTAAGCGCAGTTTGGAAAAGGAGCATACCTGCGCTTGCCACTGCGGCGATAGAGTAAAATGTCGAACGTGCCGCAATGGAATTAACAAGTGCCGATACGGCAATCGCCACAAATGATAAAACAAGAATTATTGCGAAAAGAAATCCCCATTCCTCACATATTACGCCGAAAATATCGTCGGTTATCGTAAGATAATCGTCAAAGTAATTACGTATCTGACCGTTGCCGATACCGAGTCCCAAAAGTCCGCCCGACGCAACGCCCGTAAGAACGTGCGCCTGCTGATAGCCTGTGTCATAAGGGTCTTCCCACACATGACGATAAATTGAAAAGCGCTTCGTAACATAAGGCCAATACTTTATTACGATTGCACCGCCAAGACCTGCTGCAGAAACGGCAAGACCCGCAGTTTTTACATCGCCCGAATTCATAAAAGCGATAATCAAAAATGTGATGAAAAATATAAGAGCCGTACCGAAATCCCTGATTACAATAAGCGTTCCTATGCAGGCAACCGAAAATACAATAAATTTGATAATATTTTTTGACGTTTGTATCTTTTCAAGCGTAGCCGCTCCGACAAAGATAAACGCTACCTTGACAAATTCTGACGGCTGAAACGTAATTCCGCCTATAGTTATCCAGTTCCTTGCACCGTTAGTCACCGTAGCAAGCACAAGATTAAGCACAAGCAAAAGAATTGCAGCGATTGCAACAGGCATACGAAGCTTCATACAAAGCTCAATATTGCCCAAAATAAATACGAGTACAGTATACACTACAACACCGCATATAACTATTATAAGCTGTTTAAAGCAGGCGTCGGGGTCAACCGAGCCTATAACAGTCAGCCCCACTCCCGACAGAAAAAAGGCAATCATTTCAAGCTCAAAATTGCGTCGGTGCATAATAAAATAAAAAGCCGTAACGTATATCCATTCAAAAACGATAAGAATACAGGAGGAAGCAATCATTTTGCCCGAAAATTCATCTCCGGCACAAGCGGCTGAAAGTCCCGTTAAAAGCTGAAACAGAGAAAGAACCGCCAAAAGCGCAAAGTTATTTACCGGCTTAATATTTGGTATTTTTTTCATTTTCTTAGCCATACCGTACCCCCCTACTTTTCATAAAACACAAACACTCGTTCGCCGAATGTAACAGTGTCCTCATCAAAAATAAGCTGCGGCTGAGTAATAAACCTGCCGTTAAGCTTCGTACCGTTATGGCTGTTCAGGTCAGACAGCGCCCATCCTCTTGATGTCAGATGAATACGTGCGTGCTCTCCACTGACAGTGTCAAGATTTATCTGAATATCGCAGTCGCTGCTCCTGCCGATAAGCACGTCCTTTTTGCGAAGATAAATCGGTCTGTGAGTTTTAACGTCAACAAGAACCGCATAAGCCACATTTGTGTTTGCATTTGTATTTGTTCTTGTCAGCTCAGCGGCGGCGGAACGCATTTGATTCTTTGACTGACGTGACACAGCCTCGGCACAAAGAAATTTCATTTTAATCGTGCCGATTGTTATTACGTCGCCGTCCTCAATAACGGCTTTATTTTCTATTTTATTTCCGTTTACTTCAACGCCTGTTTTTGAAAAGGTGTCTGTAATCACCCATTCACTGCGTTTCTTTGCAATAACGGCGTGAAAACGTGAAATACTCGGCATAGGAAGAACGACGTCGTTTGACTTGCTCCTGCCGATTGAAGTTTCCCAGTGGTCAATATCAATTATCGAGCCGTTATTTTGGTCAACAAGCTGGGCGAGCTTATGAAGTCTCGGGCGGTTGCGAAACAGAGATATAATACAAGTTGCAAGAATTCCAACCGCAAGTACAGGTATTGCAATGCGTAAAACGCTCGTAAGTATCGACTCAAGCGTATCCAAATTATCACTCCTAAAAAAATTTCAGACTGTCGATAAAGCAGCCATAATCACGCTCAATCATAAGTGTGGCAGATTATTTTTTAGTCTTTGTGTTTTATAAATATTTAGATTATATCTACCAAAACCATCCCTAAAAGCGTCAGGGCATCGAGCCCATCCGCTTTTGAGCGTTTTAAGCCTTTTACTCGGGGCGGTACACACGTACAGCTCCCCTCCCAAAATGCTTAATTCTGACTACTTTCTCAACACCTGACAGCGTGTAGAAATCTGTAATTTACTTTTTCTACACGCTAAAATGTTTATATATACTAAAATACTTGTAAAATAATTAAAAGTCAAGAACCTATTGAATTTATTTACATTTTAGAATATACTTAAAATCAGAAAAATAAACGGAGGTCATCCAAATGAGTATTAAAAAAGAAAATTTTGCAAAGCTTGAAAACGGCGATTCGGTAGAGCTTTACACTATTACAAATAAAAACGGTGCAAGCGTATGCCTTCAAACGCTCGGCGCAGGTATTCACTCTCTTTTCGTACCTGATAAAAACGGTGTTCTTGCCGATGTTGTGCTTGGATTTGACAATGTTTCGGACTATGTCAACCCCGATTACGGTTATCAGGGACTGACTGTCGGCAGATGGGCAAACAGGATTCGTGACGGAAAATTCACCTTTGGCGGAGTTACATACAATACTCCAAAAAATCAGGGCACCTGGACTTTGCACGGCGGCGGAAAATTCAGCTTTACAGTATGGGAAACGGAAAAAACAGGCGATAATTTTGTAACATTTAAAAAGTTTTCTCCCGATATGGAAGACGGCTTCCCGGGTAATTTTACAATGAGAGTTACGTACACCTTCGATGATGACAATACTCTTAAAATCGACTACAGCATTATAAGCGACAAGGACACTGTCGCAAACCCGACAAATCATACATATTTTAACTTATCCGGCGACAACAGCAAAACAATCGAAGACCATTATCTCCTGATAAATGCCGACAAATTTACCGAAACCGACTCCGACCAGCTTCCGACAGGCGAGCTCGGCGACGTTAAAGGCACTATGATGGACTTTACGTCTATGCACAAAATCGGCGATAAAATTGACGAGCCGTTCAGAGCAATAATAGACGGCGTCGGCTATGACAATAACTATTGTCTTTATAATAAAGAAATCGGCAAAATGTCGCAGGCAGCCGTGCTTTTTGACAAAGCGTCCGGCAGAAAAATGGAAGTTTTTACAGACCTTCCCGGTATTCAGCTTTACTGCGGCGGATGGCTTGATAAAAATTACACGGCGGGCAAAAACGGCAGTATCGTTAAATACCGCAGAGGCGTTGCGCTTGAGACGCAATTTTACCCCGACAGTGTAAATTATCCCGATATATTCCCTGTTAAATTTGTCAAGGCAAATGAGGAGTTTAAAACCACTACGGAATTTTGCTTTACTACAGAGTAATATGCATGCCGAGAGCAAAAGTTTAACGCTCTTGGCATTAAGATGTCGATAAAGCAGTCATAACCACGCTCAGGTATAAAATAGAGGTGTTTTTCTTACTTTTATCTTTTAATAACAAAAAGTTATCTTATTACAACAGCAATTTAAAAGCGCCAAGACCTTAATGTTCTTGGCACTTTGAGCGTTTTAAGCCTTTTGGTCGGAAGCGGATTCGTTTGCGACCGCTCACAGTGTGAGAAAAAGGGAGCAATAAGAATTGGCAGCGGTCAAAGAATTGAGTTTGCTTTTGCAAACGAAAAATTCTTTGGGCACCGCAACTGGACACAATCGTACAGCAATCCTCCCAAAATGCTTAATTCTGACTA
>JAJBVC010000148.1 GCA_020860025.1 Clostridiales bacterium
GTATTGGTGTAATCTCTTTGATTTGTTCAAATCTTTTTGAATCAAAGGTTTTATTAAACTCGTTTTGTAAAATATGATTATCAATTTGATTATAATATGGAACTTTATTCCATTGCTTAGGATAATGGTTTGTAACCATACGAAAAAACATATGCAAAAGAAAATAATTTTGCAAATAGTTGTGTCGTTTCCAGTATTCAAATAAAAGATTTTGAGTTTCAAGCAATAAAACATTATTTGGTTTACTGTAAATTAACCAGCTTCCCATATTTATCATTTCATGGTCAAAAGAACCATTTCGATAAACAAAAAAATCATTTTCGGTAATATATGGTGGTAATGAATCGGTTAGGTATGTTGTAGAGTCAAGCCAAAGTCCACCATGACGCAAGAGAATGTTAACTCTTATTATGTCTGAAAAATGAGTGTTAGATATTATACCATTTTGCCATTTATCAATAATAAAGGTCGGCAAATCGGTGTATTTAAAAATATTGTCACTGTTTAATACAACAATGTTTCTGTCATTAATATGGTATTTTATTGAATTGTAACAGTCTTGAACAAGTTTAGGTGCATTTTCAATGCCTTGAAGCCAGCAAATCCATACAGTGTCACTCATATCTTTACATTCATATTTTTTTAGAGGATTCTTGCCAATAAGGCTACTGTATTTTTTATTGATTTTTGTGTATGTTTTATACATTGAATTAATGCCACACATATATTTGTTTGCCCAATTAGTTTTCCATAAGATAACACCAAATACTTCTTCACATAACGTGTGTGTTTTAATTCTATCTTTTACCAACTCTAACAGCTTTCCCATGTAATCACCTATTTATTGTTAGTCGTTCAGACCTAATGAACCTTTTATATTGAAAATAATTCTTTCAAGGGTGATTTTATGTCTGTTTTTCCAAATACTTTTAGCATAAAATCTTACCGGATGACTGATTCCCTTTCTGTTAATTAGCGATGAGGTAATTGTAAAAGGCTTGTCAGTCAACACATCCGAGTATATAAGATACTTTGTGTTTTGCGAAAAATTCTTTACTCTATAACTCATTGGTCTGCACCAGAAATGAATGTAAAGATATTCTTCTGTAAAAATTTTTCCATTGTCAAGATAATGACGCAATACTTTGCCGTTTTCCCACGTAAATATTTGTCTGCGATTTTTATACTCATATTTTTTTGGCATTGAGCCAAGATGGAATTTTCTTTCATATTTAGTGAGATTAGCAAAAATTACTTTATTGTAATATGGTATTCTAAGGGCTTTATATATATTATCCATTCCTACCTCGTCAAACCCATATCCGGTTGAAGAAGAAAAGGCGGTTTTATAATCAATAATTCCATTAATTACAGTACGATATCTACTATTAACTTCCGGCGTATTAAGATAAAGATTAGAATGACCGAAGAAACCTACTCTTTCATATTTTTCAAGAACATCATCATTATAATATTTTCGTATATTTCCCCACATTAAATCAATGTCACAGTTTCCCCAAAAATCATACCCTTTTAGCTCTTCGGCGAAAATCTCACCGTATGCAGGTTTATAGTCGCATAATTTCCAACCTCTGTCTAAAACAATGGGGAAATCATAATTCTTCTGAATTCTATTTCTCATATCGTCAAATGTGCAATAATGAACTTCTACATTTTCAGGGTAATTATATTCTGTTTTATCATCAGTAAAAATTATCCAGTTAACAGTTGGATTTGCTGCACAGCTTGTTAACCATAATTTAAATCCGTTATTTGGAAACTTACCAAAATAGGGAACAATATATGCAATTTTTTTCATAAATTACCTCCGATTAATAAACAAATTCAAGAAAGTTTCTGCTTTATTTTTAGTTGATACTGTATTTCTGTAAGATATGCAATTTTTAATGAATTTATCATCACCGGCAATCTTATATAAATCCTGAGCATTCCAATTATCATTAACAATACCCAATTCATTAGCTTTAATATAAGAGGCATTATAAGGTATGGAGGTTGTAATGATTGGCGTACCTACTGCTATAGCTTCAACAATAGATACCATGTTGTTATCTTTTTCTGTATAAACAAGCATTGCCATTGCTTGTTGAAGGTATTTTATAAGTTCATTGTGATTGAGTTTACCGGTAAAATGCACATTGTTTTGAATATTGAGACTTTTTACTAAATTTTCAAGATTGTTTTTTTCATCGCCATCGCCAATTATGTACAAATTGGTATTATTATCATACAGTTTTAAATAATCGGCAAATGTCGTTATAATTTTGTTAATTCTTTTTCTTTTAATCAACTGTGAACTTACAACAAAGCAATTATCTTTATTAGTGAATAAAGTGAATTTATCTAAATTAACGCCGTGATCGATCACAGTATCGTTTACATTATTGCAATACTGTGATATGAAAGTTTTTGCTTCACTGCTACGTGGTACAATCAATGCGTTTCTATAAAAGATACGTGCTACAAAATTGTACCAAATTCTTGATGGAATTCCACCAAATATCTTGTTATGTTTTGCAAGTTCATGCCAAATAATAACATTTTTTTTTGAACGAATAACAAGCATAAGCGAATTTAGAGAAAAAACCTCACTTGTAATAATCATATCAAAATTGCCTTTTTTGGCAATGTTTTTTATTTCCGGACAGTATGGAAGAACATTTGGAGGGCAAATTTTTTTAAGTTTTGTTTTCATCCATACAACGCTGAAAGGATAACTTTCATGATTGACGGGCTGAAAATCCTCTGCTGCCGCAAGAACAACTTCGTTGTCAAGATTTTGAAATGCAAGGCAAAGGTCATAAATCATTGTATCTTTAATTGTGTTTGCTTTTTTTATATTTCTTGTTTCAGAGGTGTAGATAATAGGATTAACAATTAAAATTTTCATTTTTTCTCCATTTGAACCGCTATATCATGGTCAACAATTTCTTCACCCGTTGAAAATTCAAGCTGCTTTTTTGAAGCGTCTGAAAGACCGTCATTTACAACTGCGTTCATATCGCACGTTGAAAGCTTGTCAAGTTCCTCTTTAGTAACTTTGCCGTCTCTCAGGTCACAGCAAATTTTATTTTCATACATTGAATATTTTTTATCTTTAAAGAAACGTAAAAATTTATGCTTAATAACCCAAGCGGCGGGCTTTTGAATATATTTGCGCATAGCAGGGGACACAGAGCCTATCATCCAGCACTGTCTGTCGCAGTTGCGAACCTTTTTTCTGACAAGTTCAGCCTGTTCGCTGTTCCATAGAGTGTCCCAGTCAGATTCGTTAAGATTGCCCATAACTTCCTTTTCCTTAGTTCCGTTACAGGGCATTACATCACCGTAAGGGTCAATGAAAAATGTATCAAACGCCATATCGCAGGGGAGAAGGCGCTCTTGACCGTATATATAATTTATCAAGCCGTGATTGAAATAAGCTCTAAACCACTTTTTAGGTGAATTTGATTTGAGAAGCTCGTTAATCAGATTTTCAAATTCCTTAGCGACCATAGGTCTGTCTTTTATGATGTTTTTAGCCTCGACAAAATAAAACGAATTATGAAGCGACGCCGTGGCAAACTCCATATTCATCTCATCGCTCAGCTTGTAAAGCGGAACCAAATCCTTAGCGTTTGCGTCCTGAACGGTCATACCGAAGCCAACGTCGGGATGCTTCATTTCAACGAGCTTTTTAAGCGTTGTATAGCCTTTGTTAAAACCGTCGTCAAGTCCACGGATTTTATTATTCGTTTCCTCAAGTCCCTCAATGGAAATTCTTATTCCGACATTTGGAAATTCGTTGCAAAGGTCAATAATTCTGTCCGTAAAAAATCCGTTTGTAGAGATAACGATACGATCGCTCTTTTTGTACAGCTCACGTACTATATCCTTTAAATCCTCACGTATAAAAGGCTCACCGCCCGTTATGTTTGTAAAATACATATCGGGCAGCTTTTTAATTGTGTCAATCGTCAGCTCTTCTTCGGGCTTTGACGGTTTTTTATACCTGTTGCACATATTGCAGCGGGCATTACAGCGATATGTAACTATTACTGTTCCGTTTAGTTTTTTAGCCATTTACGT
>JAJBVC010000149.1 GCA_020860025.1 Clostridiales bacterium
GCCAGCCTGTCACGCTGGAGGTCGACGGTTCGAGCCCGTTTCGGGTCGCCATTTGCGCTGATATGGCTCAGGCGGTAGAGCGCATCCTTGGTAAGGATGAGGTCACCGGTTCAAATCCGGTTATCAGCTCCAATAAAGCCTTGAAAACTTTTTCGTTTTCAAGGCTTTTTATTTTTATTCAGTATTAAAATATTATGGTTTTATTAGTCCTCTGTAATTTCGATTGTTGCGGTATATATTCCGTATACCCAGCAAGTATCGGAATTTTCTATAGTAACAGACGCAGTATAATTTGAGGTGCCTACCGAAATACTATTTTCATATGCGGAAAGGTCAACGACAACAGCAATATTTGAGCTTTCAATTTCTTCAAGGTCATCAGACTCACCTACTGCGATAATACTTGAAGAATCAAACTCTACCACATTTGCGCTGTAGCCCTCGGGAACATTAGTAACATTAACAACTACATTATCGGTACTGATATTGCTTGTCTCATACGTTGAAGGAACAGTAACAGTCGCAGTTATGGTATCAATCGAATCAAGAACCACTATACTGTCAAGTGTTGACAAATCAAATTCAAATTTGTTTTTACCCGGCTGCAGGCTTGAAAAATCAATATTTCCGAGATTTGCGCTTGTAAGTTCAGCGTCCTCAAGCACACCTGCATTTACAGTATTCTGACTATAGGTAACAGTCCAATCATCGGTTGAGATGCCGCTCGGCTTGCCTGTAAATTCCGACGTAACGTCAAGCTGCATTTCTTTTAATACAGGAATAGTTACTGAAAGGCTGTCGGAGCCTGTATCAAGAGTGATATAATCAACGCTTGAGCCGTTTGAGTCGAGTGCGGTCAATGTTGCGTCGTATGACTGAGTTTTATTAAGATTTTCATCAACAGAAACTGTCGAAACTACCTTGCTTACCTGAGAAACGTACGTTTTAGGGCCCGTTACGGTAACTGTGGTTTCGCTTAACAAAGCCTTGCCCATTACGTAGCCATCAGCAATAAAATCTTCCTTGTCATACTGGATTTCAATATCCATCGTTTTTTGGTCTTCAACATCAAAATACGCTTTATACGTTGTGGGATAATAACTTGAAACAGTGTAGTCCGAGCTGTCGCCGACATCGACGGTTATAGGAACTTCATTACTGCCCTTACTTGTAACAGCATTAGTTTGAAGCGAAACGTTTATATCATCGGCTGTAATATCCTTTGCAAGATATTTTTTACAGCTTATTACTACGTCTACGTCAACTGTTTCATCGCCGTAGCATTTCATACCAAGCTGCTCGGCGGCTGAATCTGTAAAATCTACTGTCAACGGAACTGTTATTGTCTTCGTTGTTTCGGGAGACAAATTCATTGATGTTGCTATCCAAATAACGACTGCGGCAACAATTGAAATTATAATCAGATACTTATCGTTATAAATCAGTTTACGTAAGGAAAATTCGCCTTTTTTCTTATTGCTTTTTTTATTGTTTTTCTTATTGCTTTTATTATTTTTCTTATTCTTTTTTTCTTGATTATCCTGCTTTTTACTTTCTTTCGGCATTATTTTTTCAACCTCCTTACAAGCTTTGTAATTATTTTATCATCGGAGGAAGAGCCTGACGGTACAAATTCCGTCATAAGAATATCTCTCAAATCGCCGTCTGAAACATCACGCCTAAGAACACCGCCCTGAACGACTGAAATAGCGCCTGTTTCTTCGCTGACGATAACAACGACTGCGTCACTTTGTTCGGAAACACCGATTCCTGCTCTGTGTCTTGTTCCGAGAGCTGATGAAACTGTCTTTTTAGTCAAAGGCAAAATACAGCCCGCTGCGTAAATTTTGCCGTCACGTATAACCATTGCGCCGTCGTGAAGCGGTGATTTCGGGAAAAAGATATTTTCAACAAGTTCTTTTGTAACCTTAGCCTGTATTTCTGTACCGGTTGCAATAACATCACCCAAAAGCGTTTCGTTTTCAAAACATATTAAAGCGCCTATTTTTTCGTCGCTCATATTTGCGCAAGCCTTGCATACGGCTTCGATAGAATCAGATATTTCGGCAATACCTGCAGCAACTCCCGGGTGAATAATAGTTTTAATACTTTTGCTTGTCGCACCAAGTCCCACCTGCTCGAGTATATTACGTATTTCGGGCCCGAACAGTACAACTACAATAATCAAAATATTTGAGAAAATCAACTTAAATATATAGCTTGACGCTTCCATACCGAGAAGATTTACAATGCCGTAAATAACAGCTAAAAGAATCAAACCTTTTGCAAGCTGAAGGGCTCTCGTTTCACGAATAATACGTATACAAATATATATAACTACGCTGACCATAATAATATCCAGCAAATCGGATATTGAGAAAGTCGAAAAAACACTTAGTATTTTATTAAAAGTATCTTGAATTTCGTCTAACATAATGTACTTCCCCTGATTACTCCTGTAATCCATGATAATTTCTATTGTCATTTTATCACAATTAAAAATAGAAATAAAGGGAAATCACAGTTTTTTTAGATAGTTAATAAAAATTTCACATTCACGGTACGTTGTAAAAACAGACGGACTTATTCTGACGGTTCCCCTGTTTTGAGTATTGAAATGCCGATGAGCAAGCGGCGCACAATGAAGTCCGGCACGAAGAGCAACGCCTTTGTCAGCAAGAAGCTGCGCTGTTTTTTCGGACGAATAATCATCATAGTTAAACGACAAAATCGGTGCCGTATGTCCTTTTACCGGTGGTGGCGTGTAGAGCTGAACATTATTCATTTTGCTCAAATTATCATAAAGCATATTTGAAAGTGAAAATTCATGGTCGTAAATACTTGATATTCCCTTTGATTTAACGAAATCAACACCTGCTCCAAGTCCTATAATACCGCTGTTATTAAGTGTTCCCGATTCAAAGCGGTCGGGCAGAAAATCAGGCTGAAGCATATTCATTGAGGCGGAGCCAGTTCCGCCCTCTATTATAGTTGACATTGAAACGCCGTCGCCGACAGCCATAAAACCTGTACCCATAGGCCCGTAAAGTCCTTTATGACCGGGAGCGCACAAAACGTCGATTCCGTCTTTTTTTGAATCAATTTCAAGAACACCGGCACTTTGAGCGGCGTCAACGATAAAACGCAAGCCGTATTTTTTACACATTTTTGAAATTTCGTCAATAGGAAATACGCAGCCAAACACATTTGAAGCGTGCATACAAACAATCAAAGTTGTTTTTTCATTTATCAAGCTTTCAAAATTTTTAATAAGTTTTTCACTGTCATAATCAAACGGCGCAACGTCATAAGTTATAATACCGTCAAGAGCAAGAGCGGAAATCGGTCTGTATACGGCATTATGCTCAAGTGATGATATTATTACATGATCTCCCCTTTTAACACTGCCTTTAATCGCCATATTAAGCGCCATTGTGCAATTTGACGTGAATACAATATTCTGCGGATTAAAGCCGAACATATCAGAGAGTTTTTCACGACATTCAAATATTTTGCCGGCAGTGGAAACAGAGGCGTTATAACCGCCCCTGCCACTGTTATAGCTGTAATTCACCATAGCGTTATTTGCCCTTGATACAACGCTTTTCGGCTTTGGATTGGTTGTGGCGCTGTTATCTAAATAAATCATTTTCTTTCAACGCCCCGAACATCAATTTTGTTTTTTTCAAGCAGTTTTATAGGTTCATCACTGTCGGATTCAAAAAGCAATGCATAGCCGCAGCCGTCAACAGCCGACTGATTTTCCGATTTTTTTATTTGGGATTTGTATCCGTGCATACGCAAAAGCTTTTGACCACGCTGAGCATTTGTAATTGAACCCACCTTTATATAAATATTCATTATTAAAACCTCATTTCTTGCATACTATATTGTATGCAACAAAACAACTTTTGAGAAAGATAAAACAATCATATCCACGCTCGAATGAATAAATACATAGGTTACTTTATTGGCAAAATGAGAAATTTAGGAATAAAATTAGGAATGGCAACTAAAATATAAGGGTTCTATAATAAATGTTGGGGTATGGGACTCCAACATTTATTTTTTTACAAAAA
>JAJBVC010000137.1 GCA_020860025.1 Clostridiales bacterium
ACTTAATATATATTATATATAAAAGATGAATAATTTTTAAGTTTTAAGTAACTGTTTTTAAAGTTTGCTTGTAAAAAACAGATGCTTATTGTATAATACCCATATCGTAAAATAATTTTTTTTCGAAGGTGAAAGCGGTATGCGAATTTTTAAAAACCGTGGCGACATATTTTTTTCAAAAAGTAATAAAGAAAAATCAACCGAGCAAAAAATACTCCTTTCACTTCTGATTTTTATTATTGTTTTTACAGTCGTGTTTTTAATTGCCGTCGGAGTAAAATATGATTTCAGCGCAAAAAAATTTTTCGAGCCGGAAAATCTTACGGTAACACAGGAAAACTCCGATGACGAAGCTTTGCCCGAGGTGAGCGGAAAAACAAATTACGTTTTCACAGTAGGCGAGGAGGGCACTCTTCTTTTCACATACGCAATTCAGGTTGATATGGATAACGTTGCGTACAAGGTTTCGTCATTTAAGTCAAGCACTGAAGTTGAGGACAGCACGCTTGCAAAAATATATTCGAGCGGCGGAGTGGAAAATGTTAAAAATGCGGTTGAAACGCTTCTTGACACGGATATTGATTATTACATTTCAATGGAAAGAAAAAGCTATATAGAGTTTTTTAACGATTTGGGTGAAGTAAATTATCCTGTCGCAAGCGATATAAAATTCAGAGACAGCGACAGCTCGGTTACTTATTCGGTTAAAATTAAAGCAGGCGAGCAAACCCTTGACGGAAGCGACGCCGTTAATCTTATACGCTATTATCTTGACGAGGAGGGCAAGACATCCATGGCAAATGAAATTTTGCTTTACTGCCTTTCTCAGCAGCTAAACAGTGAAAATACGGAAAACAGCGAAAAGCTTTTCAGTGAATTTGCCGGTTATTCCGATACAAATATTACAGTTCGTGATTTTTCTCTTGCAAGCGATAATTTAACGGTTCTTTCAAGTGAAAACGCAGGCGTTGCCGTGTACAGCGCCGAGGCTGAATATGACGAGAATGAAATTACAAGCGACAGCTTAAAAACAATAAAAGGCTACTTTGTCAAGTGAGGTGCAAATATGGATAAAGAAAGAATTATGAATGCCGTTCGTGAAATTCTTATAGCGGTAGGTGAAGACCCCGATCGCAGCGGACTTAAAGAAACGCCGATGCGTGTTGCAAATATGTATGAGGAACTTTTTTCGGGACTGAACGAAGACCCGAAGCAACATTTAAAATTTTTTGATGAAAAGTCAAACGATGAAATGGTTATAGTTCGTGACATTCCTTTTTCATCAATGTGCGAACATCATCTTTTGCCTTTTGTCGGCAAAGCGCATATTGCGTATATTCCGAGCGACAACAAGATTATAGGTCTTTCAAAGCTTGCGAGAATCGTTGACAATTTTGCAAAAAAACCGCAGGTGCAGGAGCGTTTAACGCATGATATTGCTGATTTTCTTAACGATAATTTAAGTCCTAAGGGAGTAGCCGTTATCATTGAAGCGGAGCATATGTGTATGTCAATAAGAGGAGCAAAGGCTTCAGGCTCAAAAACGCAGACTTCGGCGCTCAGAGGAATGATGAGAACTGACGCAAGAACGAGAGCGGAAGTCCTGTCTCTGCTTGATAAATAAAAGGTTTTAGAAAATTTATGTACTGGAATTGTAAAGAAAAAAAAATCGAATACGGCAAAAGAACACTTATAATGGGAATAGTCAACGTAACACCCGATTCCTTTTCGGACGGCGGCGACCATTTTGATACAAATAAAGCAGTTGACTATGCGCTGAAGCTTGCAAACGACAAAGCCGATATTATCGACATAGGCGGTCAGTCAACACGGCCGGGTCATACTCCTGTTTCTCCCGATGAGGAATGGGATAGAATTAAAGATGTTTTAAAATATGTCAGAAAAAAGATTGACGTTCCGATTTCAGTCGATACGTATTACCCAAATGTCGCTCAAAAGGCGGTAGAATCGGGCGCAGACATCATTAACGACGTAAGCGGTATATTTTCGGCTGATATGGCAAAAATCGTAAAAAAAACGGCTTGTGGCTGGATTATAATGCACAACGGCGGCGGTACACCAAATGATGTAAGAGAATTTTTTGAAAAAACTGCTTACGAATGTGCAAAAAAAAACAAAATAGAGAAAAGTCAAATTTGCTTTGACGTAGGAATCGGGTTCGGCAAGGATTACGATATGGATATGTCAATACTTGCAAATATTGACAAGTGCAAACTTGACGGCTATCCGCTTTTGCTCGGCACATCACGCAAAAGAGTAATCGGCAGGGGAAGTAATCAGGAAAATCCGAAAGAACGTATTTACGGCAACATTGCGGCTGATACATTAGCCGTTTTAAAAGGTGCGAATATAATACGGCTTCACGATGTAAAAAATGAAAAACAGGGCATTTTAATGGCTGATAGCTTGAAAGAATACACAGCAAAATGATTTTTGAAGCAACACCGATGCTTGAAAGCACACAATTACATATTGAAAAGGAATTATCAATGGATAAAATTTTAATAAGAGATTTAAAAATTTTCGCCTATCACGGAGTTAATCCCGAGGAAAAGGAAAACGGTCAGAATTTTTATTTTGACATTGACCTTGATGTCAATATGACGAAGGCTTGTTATTCCGACAATGTTGAGGACACGGTAAGCTATGCAAAGGTAATTAAAACGGTAAGCCGTGTTTTTACACAAGATAAATATGACCTGATTGAAAGGGCGGCGCAGGTTGTCGCAAACGCTGTGCTTGAGGAATATCCCGACGTTTTTTCGGTTGATATTACACTAAAAAAGCCCGAAGCACCAATGAAAGCCGATTTTGGCTGGGTAGGAGTTTCAATCAGAAGAGAAAGATAAAGTTAGAAAGAAATTATTGAATATAATGGAGTATATTATCAGCGTCGGAACGAATCTCGGCGACAGAAAGCAGAATATAGAAAACTGCATTAACGCAATAAATCTTTTGCCCTATACGGACGTTACAGACCGTTCGGCAATTTACGAGACAGAGCCGATAGGCTATAAAAGACAGGAAAATTTTTACAACATTCTGTTAAAGGTTGAGTCAATTTTCGACCCCGGCGAAATGCTCGGCGCTTGCATGGGAATTGAAGCGGGAATGGGCAGAATAAGGACGCTCAGGTACGGGCCGAGAATTATTGACCTTGACATTATTTTTGCAGAAAATATGAAAATTGAAAGCAGAAATTTAAGCCTGCCGCATCCAAGGTACCACGAAAGGCGATTTGTCCTTGAACCTCTTTTGGATTTGTTTCCCGACGGAATAGTTTACGATACCGACATTAAACCGTTTTTAAAAACCCTTGACGGGCAAGAAGTAAAGAAAGTAACAGAAGAATAAATTTATAACTTAAGCAAGAATGTTCCCCTCCTCTATAGGTGGCGGGTGCCTATTTTTAATCAGCGGAGAGTACAATCTCCCGCTGATTGACGGGCGAGCCCTTATTGAAAAAGAAATCAGCAAAGGAATTTTCCTCGCTGATTCTTTTTTTCTGTCAAAAGCAGTCAGTGTTAAATTTTTAGCGCAGTTATGACTGCTTTAAGGACAAATTTGGCAAAATTTTACATCATAGACGTCATAGTATCCATAAAACCGATAACCTTGTCAGCCGTTTTTTTGATTGTCTTTTTTGCCTGATTTGCATTGTTTGTTTTCGCCGCCGTCATCATTGCAACGGCGGAGCAGACCGCAAAAGTTGCACCCATCGCTTTCATAACATTTGCTGATTTTTTACTCATATTTCCTCCTGTTTTTACATTTTTAAAGACCTGTTGTTGTGCGGAAAAAATTAAATTTCCACACGCTTCTTACGGAATGATTACACTTGCGTGCAGTAGTATTTTGCGCTTTTTTGAGCGGTTTAATTTTCAAAAAAATTGTTATTCAATAATATTATTTCCAAAAAAAATAAAAAAACGAAATAAAGGCACTGTGAATATTAAGTTCACAGTGCCTTTCAAGTGTTCTTAATGAAATTACGTAATATAATC
>JAJBVC010000055.1 GCA_020860025.1 Clostridiales bacterium
GTATGTTTCGCTAAATATATTTTAGTTAAAATCAGTAAATAAATGACAGATAAACCGGGGATGCTTCGCTAAAATTTGAATCATCCCCGGTTATGATTTTTGTTGTCTAAAATTATAATTTAATCTTTATTTAGAAGAATTCTGTCATTATCAAAATCCTTATTTTCTTTTTCCTTATACAGCTTAAGCAGGTCGGTAACGGTCATTTCGTGTCTTGCTTCACTGTCTAAATCAATAATGATTTTACCGCTTTCCATCATAATTGTTCTTGTGCCTGTTGTCAGAGCCTGCGACATATTATGCGTAATCATCATAGTTGTGATATTGTGTTGCTTAACAATATCATTTGTGATTTTCATTACCTTGTCGGCGGTAACAGGGTCAAGTGCGGCGGTATGCTCGTCAAGAAGCAGGAGCTTTGGCGTAACTATTGTGCACATAAGCAGCGTTACTACCTGTCGCTGACCGCCTGAAAGAAGACCGATTTTCGTTTTCATACGATTCTCAAGTCCCATATCAAATTCGGCTACCTCTTGCATAAACATTTCTCTTTTCTTTTTGCTTACAGCTTGTGAAAAGAAATTAGAGCCTGCTCTTGAGTAGGCGAGAGCCAGATTTTCCTCAATAGTCATATTGGGAGCTGTTCCCTTCATCGGGTCTTGAAAAACTCTTCCCACAAGTTTTGCCCTTTTATGCTCCGGCATAAATGAAATATCTTTGCCGTCAAGAAAAATTTTGCCCTTATCCTGCATATATGTTCCGCAAATCATATTGAAAAGCGTTGATTTTCCGGCACCGTTTGAGCCGACTATCGTTACAAATTCACCGTCTTTAAGTGTAAGACTTACATCGTCAAGAGCAATATGCTCATTTACAGTGTCCTTGGCAAAGGTTTTTGAAATGTTTTTAATTTCAAGCATTTTTCCTTGCCTCCTTTTTCACTTTAGCATTTTGCACCTGACGTTTAATTTCAGGAATAACTAAAGTTAGGGCAACTATAATAGCACAGGTGAGCTTCATAAGATTTTCGCTGTTCTTGCCGAAAAGTGAAACATCAATAACAAACGCCACTATAATCTTGTAAATTACCGAGCCGATAACGGCGCTTACAAGGCCGAGAGCAACACTGCGTTTGCCGAACAGAGCCTCGCCGATAATAACAGCGGCAAGACCGTAAATGAGCATTCCGTTACTGAAGCTTTGGTCGGATAAGCCAAGATAATGAGAAACAAGAGCTCCTGAAAGAGCAATAAGTCCGTTTGCAAGCGCAAGACCGAATACAAGCGAAAAGTCAACATTTACCGACGATGCCTTTACCATATCGGGATTATCGCCCGTAGCACGAATACAAAGACCGAGATGCGTTCTGAAAAAAAGAATAGTAAGTATCAGTATGACAATGCAAATAGCAGCGCCGAGTGCAAGTCCTGTTATCTTTTTGTCTGTTCCCGATATTCCCAAAGCGTTAAATAACTTTGTAAATATCGAGTTGCTGTTAAAGTTAAGGTTTGACGAACCTCGTACCATAAGATTGATTGAATAAAGTCCGCTCATCGTTATAATTCCCGCAAGAACAGGGTGAACACGCAGTTTTGTCTGCAAAAGTCCCGTAACAATTCCCGCAAGAACGCCGGCAAGAAATGCCGCAATAAAACTTAAAAAGCTAAATCCCTGAGCCGCAACAACAGCCGCTACAGCCGAACCGAAGCCGAAAGAACCCTCGCTTGTTAAGTCAGGTATATTCAAAATTCTTAATGATATGTATATGCCAAGAGCAAGAAGTCCGTACAAAAAACCCTCTTCAATGGCTGTGATATAGACCTGCATAAATATTGATTCCTAAATAATTTTCTATTTTATTTGCTTATTCGCTGTCGGTTATAACCTGAATTTCATATCCGATTTCGTCTTCTGACGGAGTTTCGATTCCGAGCGACTGAGCAACTGTGCCATTAAATGTGCAGTAGTCAATTCCTACAACGACTGACGGAATATCTGTAATCGGAGTTCCGTTCATATACTCAAGACACATATCGGCGGTTTTGGCACCGATACCCTTATCGTCAATAGCAAGAGTTGCAAGACAACCGCTGTTTACAGTAGTTGCCGATGAGCAGTAAGTAGGAATTCCTTCCTCCTCGCATACCTGTGCAAGAGATTCTACACCGTCCTGTACGATAGCGTCATTCGGAACGAAAATAACGTCGCAGCCGTTTGAAATAAGCGTTTCTGTAGCGGACTTAACATCAGCGGATGTTTCAACTGTTACAGAATCATATTCTACATTTAAGCCGTCAAGATATTCCTGAGCGGATGTTACAGTGTCAACGGCATTTACTTGAGATGTTGAATAGATAAAGCCCCATTTTGTAACATCGGGAGTAATTGTATAACCCATATCAATAATATCGCCGACAGGAATTGCGTTAGAAGTACCCGTTGCATTCTTGTCAGGTGTGCTCATATCGGTAATAACTTCAGCCTCAACAGGTGCGAATACGGCACAGAAGAAGCAAGGAGTTTCGGAAGCAAGGTTTACAAGCGTCTGCGTGCAGGCAGTGCCGATAGTAAAGATTGCGTCATATGTGCCGTCGTCCATAGAGCTTATGATTGTTGAAAGCGTTGATGAATCGCCCTGTGCGTCTTTGTAATCGAACGTAGCGTCTTCATAGCCGTTAGCCTGCATTTCTTCAATGATGCCGTCCTTCATATCAACGAAAGCACCGTTAGCACCGGTCTGAACAACAATGCCGAATTTTGCCTCTTGACCTGAAGAGGTTTCACTGTCGTCTGTTGTTTGTGACGAACATCCCGCAAAGCAGGAACCTACCATAAGTGCCGAAAGAATTACGGCAAGAGTTTTTTTGATTGATTTTCTCATAATGTTTTCTCCTTAGAAATTTTTATTATATTTTTCAAGCTCATTAAAAGCTTTAAAAACCATATCTTCACTAATCTTGTACGGATTGTGGTCAATGTCCTTCATAGCGCAAACCATCGGAACTAATTTTTCCAAATCGTCAACGCTCATTTCAATGTCTGCAAGGCAGGTCGGAAGTCCTATTGACTTGTTAAAATCAAACATTGTTTTGAACATTTTACCGTCGCCGTCAACAAGAAGCAATATAAGCACACCGTAGGCTACTACCTCGCCGTGCAGATGTCTTTCCTCAATATGAGGATAAGAAGTTAAAGCGTAAAAAACAGCGTGAGCAAGACCTGTGTTGTAGTCAATAATATGCTCTGCCGTAAGTAGTATCGAAGCAATGCCGGTCGTGACTACAACGGATAAAATAACCTGCTCAACTTCAAAGCTTGCAATGCCTTTTTTAAAATCCTGCAATGCTTTTTCGCCGTATTTCAGCAGAGGATAAAGGCAAAGCTGACTCGTTGTAACGCCGAGATTATGATAATGAACCAAATCTTCACCACGACTGCTCATTGAAGCCTCAAAATATTTAGCGTATGTGTCTCCCATACCTGCCCATATATATTTCCACGGCGATTTTGCAATAACCTTAGTGTAAATAAAGCAGTGCTTTGCGGGCGACGGGAAAAAGAACGGCTCTTTAAAACTGCCGTCGCTGTTATACATAATTGATACAGCCGTAGTTCCGGCGCAGTTTGATGCGATTGTAGGGAAAGTAAATATAGTTTTGTCGGTCTTGTATGCCAGAGCCTTGCAGGTGTCAAGCGCTTTGCCGCCGCCGATTGCGAATATCATATCGGCTTTTTTGACCTTTTCATTTTGTATTAAAGCGTCAACATTTTCATAGCTTGCTTCACCGCCGTACCAAATAAAGTCAATAATCCGAAGCTCGGTATTTTTAACAGCCTCAATAATATCTTCCTTTACCTTGCTGATTGCGGTTTTACCGCCAATGCAAATTACGCTTTTGCCGAACGGCTCGCATATTTCGCCTATTTTATTATAAACGCTGTCGCCGATTGAATAGCTCGGCAAACAAATTGAATAATTTTCCAAATAGATTACTCCCCGCTGATTTGTACTAAAGATTATAAC
>JAJBVC010000142.1 GCA_020860025.1 Clostridiales bacterium
TATGAATAATTACATTATAAATTTACTAAAAAGTAATTTCAATAGTTAAAATTTATTTTTTCGAGAAAATCTGATATAATCCATTTTCTGAGATTTATTTATGAAAAAGAGGGTATTAATATGCGTGTAAGCAAGAGATTTCCGTTAGCGGTTCATTCGCTGCTGTTTGTTGCGGTTTTGTCGCCTAAAAAACGAGTTACAAGCACTCTTGTTGCACAAAGCACAGAATCCAACCCCGTCACGGTGAGAAATATATTTCTTGAATTATCCGAAAAAGGATTGCTGATTGCATCGGCAGGAAAAAACGGCGGAGTGCGTCTTGCAAAAAAACCTAATGAAATAACCTTGTGGGATATATATCAAGCGGTAGAATCAAATGATGTAGAAGAAATTTTTAAACTTCACGAGACGAACAGCGACTGTCTTGTCGGAAAAAACTTTTATCAAATATTATATCCGCATATGGAATCGGCTGTGAATGCTATGAAAGCAGATATGGAACAGGTCACGCTTGAAACACTGATTGACGAGTTAAAATGCTTGATTAAAGATATTAAGCCTAAAGAAGATACTGCTGATTTGCCAAAAAATGCAGAATAAATTTTTAAAATAATTTATTAAAGAATTGCATAGAAAAATTGAGAGAATTGTAATTACGGATAAATTGCCTGCTAATTGACTTATTCGGATATTCAGTAAAAACTCATAGAATAAACAAGAAAAATGACTTGCCAAAAGGCTTAAAACGCTCAAAAGCGTAGTGACTTGACGCCACTACGCTTTTAAAAATGTTATTGATATAGAATGACCTAAATGTTTGTAGAAAATAAAGATTATAAATTAACTTACTACATTAAAACCTGAGCGTGGTTTTGACTATTTATCCGCTTAGAATGCCGGCGTAGAAGTGGTCAAAATTAAGCATTTTGCGAGTGGGAGCTGTACATAAGTACTGCCTCCGAGTAAAAGGCTTAAAACGCTCAAAAGCGCAGAGGTTCGATGCCACTGCGCTTTTAGGAATGTTATAAATATAGGATAACCTGATTATTTGCGAAATACAAAACTAAAAAATAATCTACCACATTAGCATTTGAGCGTGGTTTTGACCACTTATCCGTCGGCATTAGAGTGATTTGGAGGAAATTTCTGATAGTATCCTTTCGGTGAACTCCTCTACAGTAGTCGCTCCTTCATCACCGTTTTTCCTTGAACGAACAGAGATAGAATTATTTTCAATATCCTTATCGCCGGCAAGAATCATATACGGTACCTTTTCAAGCTGAGCCGAACGGATTTTAAATCCGATTTTTTCACTTCTGTCATCAATTTCACAGCGAACACCCTTTGCCTCAAGAGCGGTCTTGACCTCATTCAGATAGTCAAAATGTCTGTCTGCTATCGGGAGCAGTTTAACCTGAACAGGCGCAAGCCATGTCGGAAAGGCACCTGCAAAATGCTCTGTTAAAATACCGATAAATCTTTCAATACTGCCGAAAACTACACGGTGAATCATAATCGGTCTGTGTTTTGAACCGTCAGCTCCGACATATTCAAGTTCAAATCTCTCGGGAAGCTGGAAGTCAAGCTGAATTGTTCCGCACTGCCATGTTCTTCCGAGGCAGTCTGTAAGATGGAAGTCAAGCTTCGGGCCGTAAAATGCGCCGTCGCCCTCGTTTACCTCGTAATCATATCCAAGCTCTGTTATAGCGTCACGCAAAGCGTCTGTTGCAATATCCCAGTCCTCTTTTGAGCCCATAGAATCTTCAGGCTGCGTTGAAAGCTCAATATGATATTCAAAGCCGAATGTGCTGTAAACACTGTCGATAAGCTTAACTACGCCCTTGATTTCGTCTTTAATCTGGTCTCTCGTCATAAATATGTGAGCGTCGTCCTGCGTAAAGTTACGAACACGCATTAAGCCGTGAAGCGCACCCGAAAGCTCGTGACGGTGAACAATACCAAGTTCTCCCATTCTGAGAGGCAAATCCTTGTACGAATGCATTTTTGACTTGTATACAAGCATACCGCCGGGGCAGTTCATAGGCTTGATTGCATAGTCCTCATCGTCAATAACCGTTGTATACATATTTTCTTTATAATGGTACCAGTGACCCGAACGCTCCCATAACGACCTGTTTAAAATTATAGGAGTTTGAATTTCAAGATAGCCTGCCGCCTTGTGAATTTCACGCCAGTAATCGACAAGCGTATTCTTAAGCACCATACCCTTCGGCAAGAAGAACGGGAATCCCGGGCCTTCCTCCATAATAGTAAAAAGCTCAAGTTCCTTTCCGATTTTACGGTGATCTCTTTTCTTCGCTTCCTCAAGCATTTGGAGATAATCCTCAAGCATAGATGCTTTGGGGAATGCCGTACCGTAAACACGGCAGAGCATTTTATTTTTAGCGTCGCCACGCCAGTAAGCGCCTGTGCAGTTTGTCAATTTAAATGCCTTAACAACCTTCATATCCATAAGATGAGGGCCTGCGCAAAGCTCGGTAAATTCGCCCTGTTTATAAAAGCTGATAGCCTCGCCCTTGTCGGCGTGCTCGTTGATAAGCTCAATCTTGTAAGGCTCGCCCTTGTCTTCCATAAGCTTAATTGCGTCGGCAGGAGCAAGTTCAAAACGCTCAATCTGAAGATTTTCCTTAACTATTGCTTTCATTTCCTTTTCAATCTTCTGAAGATCTTCGGGAGTAAACGGTTCGGCTACGTCAAAATCATAGTAAAATCCGTTATCAATAGCAGGGCCGATTGTAAGCTTAACGTCGGGATAAAGCCTTTTAACAGCCTGCGCCATAATGTGAGAAGCGGTATGGTTAAATGTTTTTTTACCGTCCTCATCATCAAACGTAAGAACCTCAAACGTGCAGTCGCTGTCAACAACAGTACGTAAATCCTTAACCTTACCGTTTATTTTGCAGGAGCAGGCATTTCTGTAAAGCCCCATTGAAATTTCTTTTGTAATTTCGGCAGCGGTCATAGGCGAAGCGTATTCGTTGACAGTTCCGTCTTTTAATGTGATTTTCATAAAATTTCCTCCGTAAAAATAAAAAAATTTCTCTGTAAAAATAAAAAAACACCCTGAATAAATCAGGGTGAATAATATCCACGGTTCCACCTGAATTGCACAATGTGCCACTCATATGCTCTGTAACGGGAGCGACCGACCTGTATTAAAGGCACTCCGAGGCGGTAATTCGCTTTTTAACTGTGCGTTTACACCAACCACGCACTCTCTTAAAGTATCGAAAGCAAATCTTGTCCTCATCATCATTTTCGCTTTATATTCTAACATTTAAAAATACATATGTCAAGCGGTATCAACTTAAATAAAATTTAACTTTTTGCACAAATAAACAATGGATTTATTGACAAATTTAAGCAGAATGGTATAATATATATATTAAGCTATTCAAAACAATCAGTACGTTACTGCAATAAGGAGGGTATATTTATGAACGTATTTATGATTGGCGGAACCGGTCTTTTAGGCTGTGAGGCTGCAACACGTTTGATTGAAAAAGGTCACAAGGTTACATCTGTAGCTTTGCCGCCGTTACCGGAAGGTGCTCCGATTCCTGAGGAAATGGAAATTATTTTCGGCGACATCAATAAAAAATCAGACGAAGAAATTGAAGAAATGCTTAAGGGCAACGACGTGTTTATTTATGCTGCCGGTGTTGACGAACGTGTGGAATTTCCCGCACCTGTAATGGATTATTATTACAAGTTCAACATAGCCCCGCTGAAGAGAATTTTCCCTCTTTGCAAAAAGGTCGGCGTTAAAAAGTCTGTCGTACTCGGCTCTTATTTCAGCTATCTTGCAAAGGCAAAGCCTGAAATGGGATTTGCAAACAAAAACCCGTATTTTAAATCAAGACTTATGCAGGAACAGTATTGTGAAAGTGCTTGTGACGAGAACTTTAGCTGTAAGGTTCTTGAACTGCCGTACATATTCGGAACTCAGCCGGGCAGAAAGCCTGTTTGGACAATCCTTATTGAGCAGATTGGATTTATGGATAAATGGCCCTTTACTATGTATCCAAAGGGAGGTACAGCAATGCTTACCTGCCGTCAGGTAGGTCAGGTTATTTGCGGTGCTGCCGAAAGCGATACTCCCGGATTTGAAGCAATTCCAATCGGTATGTATAATATGAAATGGGATAAATTCCTTTCTATCGTTTATGACGCAAGAGGAATGGGCGCTGACAGAAAAATTCTCGGTGTTGCTCCGTGGATGATGAAAATGGGTATGATTAAGGTCGCCAAGGACTACAAAAAGAGAGGAATAGATTCAGGTATGGATCCGTTCAATCTTCCCGATGTTATGGATATTGATTTGTTTATTGACAATTCTTATGCAAAGGCTCTCGGCGCTACAGAGGATGATATATCCGAGGCTATTGCTGATTCAATCCGTGTTTCGGAAGCGTCGTACAACGGAACGGTTCAGCTCCTTGAAATGAAAGGCGAATAATCCTGACGGCGTATAAGCACTCAAAACCACGCTCGAATGTTAATGTGGTAAGTTACTTTTTAGCCTATATATTTTACAAATATTTGGGTTATCCTATATAAATAACATTTTTAAAAGCGTAGAGGTATCGAACCTCTACGCTTTTGAGCGTTTTAAGCCTTTTACTCAGGGGCGGTACAATCGTACAGCACCCTTCGCAAAATGCTTAATTTTGACCACTTCTACGCCGTCATTCAGAGCGATAAGCAGCCAAAACCACGCTCGAATGTTAATGTGGTAAGTTACTTTATAGTCTTTATTTTCTAAAAACATTTAGGTTATCTATATCAATAATATTTCTAAAAGCGTAGAGGTATCGAGCCTCTACGCTTTTGAGCGTTTTAAGCCTTTTCTCGGGGGGATTCGTTTGCGACCGCTCACAGTGTGAGAAAAAGGGAGCAATATCGTCCAAACACATTTTCCTATTTCCACAAATGTCTGTGTTGGATTGATTTTAGCTTTTCTGTTTTACAAAATGTTTAATAGTTATTAAGAATGATTTAAAGGCACTGAGGACTTAATGTTCACAGTGCCTTTTGTTTTGAGACTTTTTGTATATGACAGTGCAGATGAGTGACACAACGGCGGTTGTGATAAAAACCGCTGCGGCAACGATGAAGTTCTTTTGTTCAAGCTGTTCACCGCAAATTGTGGAGGTTATTATCGACGGAACACGTGCGATAGTGGTAATTAAGAAAAATTCAACCAAATTCACGTTAAGACTGCCTGCAACGTAGGTCAGCAAATCCTTCGGTGTGCCGGGAATTAAATAAAAAACCAAAAGAAAAAGACGTTGATTTTTTCTGTTGTTAATAACCGAAAGTCGGCGAAACTGCTCTTCATTAACAAACTGAGAAATAAATTTTGCTCCTATCAGCTTTGAAAGAAGAACAATTATAAGCGAGCCTAAAAAGCTGCCGAGAGAGCAGAGCGCCAATCCTCCCCAAGTTCCGAAAACATAGCCTGACGCAATTTCAAGCGGTTCGGCGGGAATAATTTTAATCACCGTCTGAAACGTCCTGATAAAAACAAAAATAACGCCGCTCATATTTTTGTAGGATTCAAGCCATATTTGAAAGCTTTTTTGGTCTGTTACAAACGCTGTAAGACTTCTGCCGACCGTAAAATAAAGGACTGAAAAAACTATGATTAAAAGTGCAAACGATATTCCGTAAATGAGCATAAGCTCCTTACTCGGCATTTTAAAATATTTACCGAGCGTTAATTTAAGCTTCTGCATTATAGCACCTCACAAACGGTAGAGGGGAATACTGTTCAAAAAATAAATAGAAGTTCTGCAAATAGCCCTTATAATCGGCGTTCCACGGTTTATTTTTGCCGTTATAATGGATAATCAGCGTATTACTGCGAACAAATTCAAGGCTTTCCTCAAGACTGCAATGCTTCAGGAGTCTTGCAAATGAACGCTCGTCCAAATTTATTTTATATTCGGTTACAATTTTTATTCTGCCGTCATAAAGCACATTCAGTACATCCTGGTCATCAAGGAAAAGGACGGGCACTTTTTTGTCAAGCACGCTGTAAACCCTGTCGGGAGTAAAAACTTCTCTTAACGCACGAATATTCATCAGCATAACGCCTGCGTTTATGTATTTCGGTGATGATTTAAGGCAAAGACGTTTTCTGTTCCACAAGTCTACAGCGCCGTCAAAATGCTTTGCTGCTATGATAAGATTTTCGCCGAACGGTGTGTAATAAAACGATTTTAAAGAGTTAATCACAACCGTATCGGGGTCTATATAAAGAATCCTGTCAACACACTCGGGTAAAAAAAGAGGAGAGAAAAGGCGGTAATACGTTTCCTTGCTGATACGCTTTTGAGTTGAAGCCGTGTTAAAAAGTGAACTTGAAAGGCGAATAGGGAAGACCTCTGCGTCAAGACCGGACAAGGCAGCGTTAATTTTATCAAAATCATCCTGCTCCAGCGATGAATGAGCAACGTATAACGCTATACTCTCGTCGCTGCTCGAATACGACAGTGAACGAAGCATTGTACAAAGCGGATTTATATAACCGGAGTTAAGCGTTACCAAAATATTCATACCGACACCTCCTTAACTTTAACGTAAAGAAAAATAAAATTATAAAGTATCCGAGACGATTTACCGAGCATTTCATCTCTTTACATATATAAAACCAAATCATTTCAAAGAACTTCTAAAGAAAAAGTTAAGATGTGGTAAAGATTTTGCTTTGCGTCTGATTTTGTATCTAATTCTGTTTAGATAAAATCTAAAGCCGTTTCATTTCTGATAACACGGGTGCAAAGGTCACCGTTTTCATATTCAAGCAGGACTAAATAATCATCGGGATACGCAAAATATATAATAGATGAATTTTCCTCGATTTCTTTCAGCTTCTCGGAATCGGTTACTGTTGTACCGTTTGTAAAATCATTGTTCATAACAAATTCGTCGCCCTGTGATTCATCTGCGTTTATGCTTAAGCTCCACGTTGTATAAATTATCGGTGAAATGCGGCTCGTAACTAAATTTGAAGAACGGTTCGGATAATAATCATCAATTATATTCTTAACGCTTTTGAGCGTAGCCGATACTATTTCGGATTTGGTATCTGTATCAAAAAGCAGTTCGTATTCACCGCTTGATTTAAGGTAATTTACCGTATTTGTCATACTCTCGTAAATATAGTATGTTACGGCGCAGTCTCCGTCCGTATAAATAACATCCGCAACATAATACGTATCGTCGTCATATTCTTCATAGATAGTATCGCTTGTGCAAAAGCATACGGCACCGATTGCCTTTTCATCCGTCAGGAAACGCTCTTTATAATCCATATTCAGTAAATCGGCAAGAAGAGCGTCACGTAAAGCGTCTGTATTCTCAATATCCTGCGTTTCGTAACCGTCAGACAGAACGAGCTTAGCATTGCCTTGAGTTAAAATTTGCTTTGTTGCGCTTTCGGTCAGCATATTATAAGTACCTGCATTTTGGAAGAAAATATATTCATTAAAATAATCGGAGTCTAAAGAGGCGAACAAATCACTTTGTTCCTCATCCTTTCTGCTTGAAGAAAGTAAAAATTCAAGCTCCTCTTTATTTGCGCTACTGTCCGACAGTGAAAGAATTTCTGCATAATCCTCAGCGTCGGTTACATTGTATTGACGAGATACAAGCACTCCCGATTTAAGCTCATAAACAATTTCAACGAATGTGCCGTCACCGTTTTTCGGATTTTCGGCAAGAAGAGTGTGAAGCGATTCCAGTTTTTCCAAATCCTCGCTGTCGGAATAAAGACCTATATAGTCGTTTGACCATATTTGAGTAACACTTTGAGAGTAAGAATTATCAAGCAGATTTACAGTATATCCGCCTGTAAAATTGGTAGCGGCATTGCTTATGGTAGCGTACTTGATTTCATCAATCGGCGGAACGTATGTTGAATAGCCGAAAGCGCCGTTTGAAAGAATTATAATAACCGCAATAACCGAAACACCGCCGGCTATGCACGGTATAAATGATTTAAGAGTGTGCTTAATTTTTCGACTGTTTATTAATATAATAACGGCATAAGTCAGCGCTATTGCAACCACTGCAATCAAAACTGCAATCAAAACGCTTATGTTATATTCCAAATCCGTAAATATATCGGTATAAAGATAAACTGCCAAAGCGGCTGCTGCAATACCTACTTCAACAGCGAAAAAGCGTGAAGCAAACGTACTTAATCCGTGAATACCGGCATTTTCAACCTTGCGTTTAATAAAGAGCTTTTCAGCAACAAATAAAACTAAAACGCTTACGGCAAGCCAGATAAGAACAGGAGCAATATAATTTATCGGCACACTTTCATAGTCGTAACCGCCGAATCCGTACCAAAGCGCATCACTTTGCGTTTTTGAGCCACGAAAAAGAAATGAAAATACATTATCGCTTATATCGTAATTGCCGATAGCCTTGCTGAAAAACAGCGGATTAAAATTAGAAGTGATATTTACAAGCGAACGTGAATCGAACGTATCGGACGAAAAAATACTTGCACGGTTATATCCTCTTAAAAAGCAATTTGCCATTGCGTCGGCACTGCAAACAAGAACAGTCGGTGTAAGTGTAAGTCCTGCGCAAAAAGCCGTGCTTTCAATAAATGTTGAGCAAATTATCATACTGACGGACATAAGAGCAAAGCCTATGAGCATATACGCAAAATATGCCACGAAAAGAATTAAGCCGCCCAATATCATATAACTCGGATGGGCAAGATAGTAAATATTCATAAAAACATCTATCAGTATCGGAACAAACGCCGAAAGCGCCATCATAACAATAGATGAAAGAGTACGGTTTTTAAACATTGTTTTTCTGTCAAGCGCCGTTGAAAAATAGAAGTTGACAGTCTTTTTACGCATTAAAAAGCTGTATGAAAAAATTGCAAACAAAACGCCGGTTATAATCGCAAAAATTCCGACACAAAGCTGCGTATCCGAATAATGACTTATTCCCGTTAAAACACATACAAAATTTTCTCTTGTGGCAGCCAATGCCTCGGCACGTGTTTCCCTGACGGTGAAGTATGTCCTGAGTATTTCAAACGGCTTGTATATAAAGAACATACAGGCGATAAGAAAAGATAAAACAGACGGGAATATCAGGCTTTTTAAGCTGTGTTTAAAATCATAACGAGCCGATTTTTTATTCGCTGAATATTTTTGTAATGTCATAATTTTTATCCTCCATTTCATTAAGGAAAACCTCTTCCAAAGACAGCGTAATACTGTCAATATGAATAGGATTAAGAGATTTAAGGCACTGCTCGTCAAGAGAACTGTCAACAATAACGGTCGCTGTTTTGCCCTCAACGGTAATTCCTTTATTTTCGATTTTGTCAAATTTGCCCTCATCAATATCTTCAGCAAATATCAGCCTGAATTTTTTGTACGCACCGCTTATGTCGTCGACGTTTGCATTCATAGCAAGTTTTTTACCGTTAATAAGCGCAACGTGGTCGCACAGGTCTGACACCTCCTGCAAATTATGACTGCTCATTATCATAGAGCATCCTGTTTCAGCCATATATTCAAGAAAGAGTTTTTTGCAAAGATTTCTCTTTTGAGGGTCGATACCGTCAAAAACCTCGTCAAGAAGCATATATTTGGGCATAGTTGACATTGCAAGAACAATTTCCGCCTGACGCTGCATTCCTTTTGAAAAAGCGCCGATATTCTTTTTAACGTCAAGACCCATAGCGTCGGTCATATTGTTAAATACCTTTTCCGAAAAATTCGGGAAATATCCCTTGTACATTTTCTTCATCTTTAAAAGATTGGCGTTTTTTAAAAAATAAATATCGTCGGGAACATAGAATAAATCAGCACGAAGCCGTCCGTTATCGAAAACATTCTCGCCGTTAATCATAACACAGCCGCCGTCAGCCTTGTAAATTCCGGCACACGTTTTAAGAAGTGTGGTCTTTCCGGCTCCGTTATATCCGACCAAACCGTAAATTGACGCCTCTTCAACTTTAAAAGATATATTTTCTATAGCGGTGAAATCACCGAATTTTTTTGTTACATTATTTATCTCAATCATTAAAATCACCTGCTTTGTAGATTTCTTCAATCAGAGTATGAAGCTCCTGTTCGCTGACGCCCCTTGCCTTTGCGGATGTAACAGCCGTTTTAACCTCGTCAAGCACGCCCTCTTTTATCTTTGCGTTTTCAAGCGGATTTGACGAAACGAAAATTCCTCTGCCCTGAGCCGAATATGTAACTCCGTCGTTTTCAAGCTCGGCAAACGCACGTTTGATTGTGTTGACGTTTATGTTAAGCGAATTTGACAGTGAGCGAATCGAAGGCAGCTTGTCACCGGGTTTGTACACTCCCGTATTTATCAGCATTATCACTTGCTCCTTTATCTGCTCGTAAATCGGAACACGGCTGTGATAATCTATGAAAATCAAGCTATCATCTCCTTTTAATTTCTGTAGTTAGCTAACTGTGCTATCACATATAGCACAGTTTTAAAATAGCATACCTGATTTCTTTTGTCAATAGCTTTTTCAAAAATTTCAAAAAAATAAAATTCCACGACAAAAAGCACAGTAAAAAACACAGTATAACTTCGCTCAGGGTTGCAAAAAATAAATCATTATGTTATATTTAAATTATATAGGTATATAGGAGGCTGACGTTATGGATTATAAGTTTCATTTTAAATACACATCAAATAATCATACGTATGAAACAACGAATCCTGAAAATATGCATTTCTCTGTTTTGTGCAATGAGGACAATGATATTTTGACCGTAACTCTCTGCCCGAGAGCGAAGGTTTCATTTGATGAATTTAAAATTATACGTGATTTTAAATTTAATAACAGTCAGCGTATTTTTACAAACGGTTACCAAAGCTGGACGCTTTCAAAGGAATATGCGCCGAACAGCAGTATGGATGAGTTCAATCCGAAGCTTTTGGGAATAGAAAAGAAAAAATTTAATCCTCGTGGTATTTGGGGAGCGGGCGACCTTACTTTTCACGATTATCCGCAAAAGAGCAAGGTTTTTTACGGCTACACCTACGGCTATGTCCGTGAAGAAAATGATATAACTCTATTCGGCTCACTCAGCGAACGAGCGGCTTATACAATAATAACATTCGACGCTAATGATAATACAATCACGTTTGAAAAGGATTTGGACGGCGTTACGTATAAAGACGAGTGTGTATTGCTCTCGCTTACAACAATCAAGGGTTCGGATGATTACTGCTTTGACAAATATTTTGAACAAATGAATATCCAAAAGCCTGAAAGCAAGCCGATATGCGGATATACAACGTGGTATAATTACTACTCAAGTATCAATGAAGATATTGTTCATCGTGACCTTGAAGCATTGGCGTCTCTTGACTGTAAGGTAGACGTTTTTCAAATTGACGACGGTTACGAAAGGGCGGTAGGCGACTGGCTTGAGCCTGATGAAAAAAAGTTTCCTAACGGATTAAAAGCTATTGCCGATGAAATTCATTCTCACAATCTTCTTGCGGGTTTATGGCTTGCGCCTTTTGCTGTAACTCCGAAGTCGCATATATACAAGGCTCATCCCGATTGGCTTGTCCGAGATGAAAACGGCAGGGCGCATTACGTTTCTCATAATTGGGGAGGCTTTTATGCCCTTGATATATTAAATCCCGAGGTTCAGCAGTATGTTTACAAAGTGTTGTATACTGTAACAAGTATTTACGGCTTTGATTTGCTCAAACTTGATTTCTTGTACGCTTGCTCCAATGTTCCGATTCATAACCGCACTCGTGCCGAGCTTATGCACATTGCAATGGATAATATCCGCTCTGCCTGTCCCAATACGCTTATACTTGCCTGCGGAGTTCCGCTGGCGCCTGTTTTCGGTGCGGTAGATTACTGCCGTATCGGTGCTGATATTTCGCCGGATTGGTTTAAGAAGCCGTTTTCACGTGAAGATGTATCAACGCCTAATGCGATTCTAAATTCCGTATTTCGTCGACAGCTTGATAACCGAGCTTTTCTGTCAGACCCAGATGTACTTTTCCTGCGTGAAGATACTAAACTGTCCTCTGTTCAAAAAGATATTATAGCCTTAATAAATTCGATTACAGGCTCTGTTCATTTCGTGTCGGATAATGTCTCGGAGTATTCGGATACTGCGCTTGCTTGCTTCAAGTCGGTTATCGGCTCTGAAGGCAAAATTATATCAGCCGAAGTTCAGCAAAATAATATTTTAACCGTCGATTATGTCCTGAACGATTCTCAATCTCGTTTGTCGGTTGACCTTAATCTCGGTACAATTTTGAGACAGTAATCGCTCAAAACTTTTTGCTTTAATAAATAAAAATTCAATTTATTCTAAAATTCTTTTTTGCCAATTTTGGAGGCATTCATATGATGATTTCAACAAAAGGCCGTTACGCCCTCAGATTCGCTCTCGACCTTGCACAAAATTCAAACGGTAACACCGTCTCGCTTAAGTCGGTAGCCTCTCGTCAGTCAATATCAAAGAAGTATCTTGAGCAGATAGTTCCGCTTCTCGTAAATGCAAATATTATAGTTTCGTCCCGTGGCTCTTCGGGCGGTTATAAGCTTGCACGCTCGGCTGATTCAATAACGGTTGCGGAAGTGCTTACCGCTTCCGACGGCACACTTGCGCCTGTTTCGTGTCTTGCTGCGGAGGTAAATACTTGCCCTAAGTCAGCGGAATGTATTACTCTGCCTGTTTGGCAGGGACTTCAGAATGTGGTGACGGAATATCTCACGTCAATAACTCTCCAATCTGTTGTTGATTCCTATATTTCCCGCTCATCGGATGAATATTATATCTAAAAATATATTAAGAATGTAAGAATTCAACGGCATTAACGGCATTATAAATATGTTGCAATTTTATTGCAATTCTGATATACTATAATGTAACTATAATTATACTCATATAGTGTTTTGTATTGAGTACGTAAGAGTCATTAGGAAATGCGATTTTACATATGTTACAGTGAGGATTTGTTTTATTATGAAAGGAATAATTTTAGCCGGAGGTTCCGGAACAAGATTATACCCATTAACGAGAGTTACATCAAAACAATTATTACCGGTGTATGATAAACCGATGATTTATTATCCTTTATCAACTCTTATGCTGGCAGGTATTAAGGAAATTTTAATTATTTCAGCACCTATTGACACACCGAGGTTTGAAGAGCTTTTAGGTGACGGAAGTCAGTTCGGAATGAAGCTTTCTTATGCTGTTCAGCCTTCTCCCGACGGACTTGCTCAGGCATTTATTATTGGCGAGGATTTTATCGGAAATGATAGTTGTGCTATGATTTTGGGCGATAACATTTTTTACGGCGGTTGGTTCAGGAAAAATCTTAAGGACGCAAAAGAAAAAGCCAATAACGGTGAAGCAACTATTTTCGGATATTATGTTCAAGATCCCGAAAGATTCGGCATTGTTGAATTTGACAATACCAAGAAAGTCATTTCTGTTGAAGAAAAGCCTAAAGAGCCTAAAAGCAATTATGCCATTACCGGATTGTATTTCTATCCGAAGGGTGTATCAAATATGGCAAAAAATGTTACACCATCCGACAGAGGAGAACTTGAAATAACGACTTTAAACGAAATGTATTTAAAACAAAATATTCTTAATGTGCAAATTTTAGGAAGAGGATTTGCTTGGATGGATACCGGAACAATGGACAGTCTTATGGACGCTTCAAATTTTGTACAAACTGTTCAAAACAGGCAAGGCGTTGTTATATCGGCACCTGAAGAAATTGCTTTTCATGAAAAATGGATTAACAAAGAACAATTAATTAAAGCGGCTCATCTGTACGGAAAATCTCCATATGGCGAACATTTAATGAACGTAGCAGACGGCAAATTTATTTTTTGAGGTATTTTATGACTATTGTTGTTACAGGCGGAGCGGGATTTATCGGCTCTAATTTTATATTCCATATGTTAAATAATCATCCTGATTATAAGATAATTTGTCTTGACAAGCTTACGTATGCCGGCAATTTGTCCACATTAAAAAGTGTTATGGATAATGATAACTTTAAATTTGTAAAAGCCGATATATGTGACCGAGAAGCAATAGATAAATTGTTTTGCGAAGAAAAACCGGATATTGTTGTTAATTTTGCAGCCGAATCTCACGTTGACAGGTCTATAGAAAATCCTGAAATTTTTCTTAAAACCAACATCATCGGAACGCAAGTATTAATGGATGCTTGCAGAAAATATAATGTTAAACGCTATCATCAGGTATCTACCGATGAGGTGTACGGAGATTTACCTCTTGACAGGCCCGATATGTTTTTTACAGAGGAAACTCCGATACATACAAGCTCGCCGTACAGTTCGTCTAAAGCGGGAGCTGATTTGCTTGTATTGGCTTATTACAGAACGTATGGTTTGCCGATTACCGTAAGTCGTTGCAGCAACAATTACGGCCCGTATCATTTTCCTGAAAAACTGATTCCGCTAATGATTATTAACGCTTTAAATGATAAGCCGTTGCCTGTTTACGGAAACGGCTTAAATGTGCGGGATTGGCTTTATGTGGAAGACCATTGTAAAGCAATTGATTTAATTCTTCAAAACGGAAGAGTCGGGGAAGTATATAACATCGGCGGACATAATGAGATGAAAAACATTGATATTGTTAAAATCATTTGTAAAGAATTAAGCAAGCCGGAAAGTTTAATCACCTATGTTACAGACAGAAAAGGTCATGATATGCGATATGCTATTGACCCTACGAAGATTTACAAAGAATTAGGCTGGCTGCCTGAAACAAAATTTGAAGATGGAATTAAAAAAACAATTAAATGGTATTTGGATAATAGATGTTGGTGGGAGGAAATAATTTCCGGTGAATATCAAAACTATTATAAAAATATGTATGAAAACAGATAAAAGGGCGGGGAAAATATGATACCTTTCAATATTCCTCCTTTTACAGGAAAAGAAACAGAGTATATCCGGCAGGCGATTAATCAGCATAAAATTTGCGGTGACGGTGATTTCACAAAAAAATGTAATAAATGGATGGAAGACAGATTCAGTGCACGAAAGTATTGCTGACAACAAGCGGAACTACCGCATTGGATATGGCTGCCTTGCTTTGCGAAATAAAGCCGGGAGATGAAGTTATATTACCGAGTTATACTTTTTCAAGCACGGCAACCGCTTTCGTTTTAGTTGGAGCAAAACTTGTTTTTGTTGATATAAGACCGGATACGCTCAATATTGATGAAACAAAAATTGAAGCTGCAATAACCGATAAAACAAAGGTTATCGTTGCGGTACACTATGCCGGAGTGGCTTGCAATATGGATGCAATTATGGAAATTGCAAGAAATCATAACTTGCTTGTGGTTGAAGATGCCGCACAAGGCGTAATGAGCAAATATAAAGGCAAAGCCTTAGGTACCATAGGCGATTTCGGCTGTTATTCTTTTCATGAAACAAAAAATTATTCTATGGGTGAAGGCGGAGCTTTGGTAATTAACAATTCCAAATATAATGAACGAGCTGAAATATTACGAGAAAAAGGTACAAACAGAGCGAATTTTTTAAGAGGACAAGTTGATAAGTATACCTGGGTCGATTTTGGAGACAGTTATTTGCCGAGTGAATTGAACGCAGCTTATCTTTTTGCTCAATTGGAAAAGGCTGATGAAATAAACAGCAATCGTTTAAAAACCTGGAATACATATTATGATGCTTTGAAGCCTTTAGAGGTACAGGAAAAATTTGAACTTCCTACAATTCCGTGTGATTGCGAACACAATGCTCATATGTTTTATTTAAAATGTAAAAATATCAAAGAACGAACAGAATTTATTAATTATATGAAGCAAAACGGAATAGTCTGTACATTCCATTATATTCCGCTTCACAGCGCACCTGCGGGAGAGAAATTCGGAAAATTTAACGGCGTTGATGAATATACTACATCCGAAAGCGAGAGGCTTGTTCGTTTACCTATGTATTACGGATTAAAAGAAACAGATGCGGATACTGTTATAAAAAATATTTTCAACTTTTTTAATTAGATTTATGTAAGGTGAGACAGCATGGAATTTGAAAAGAGAGATACTCTGATTGTTAAAGGCGCTGCCATTCTTTTGATTTTCAGGAAATTTACGGTTATGGTATAAAAGCATTTTATATATTCTTTTAAAAGCGTATGGCTTATATGGTTAGCACCGGTTGTTGTGTCACTGATAACAGCTGTTGTAATTGCATTATTCAGAAAAGCAATAAGATATGATAAATTAATATATCATTTAAGCAAAAAGGTTTTGTTATGTTTTAACGATAATAAAACATACAGTAATACTTGACAAAGATTTGATATTTTGTGATGAATCGGAGGAAGCGTTAATGGAAAATATTGATTCAATTTCAGTCGTTATACCTTGTTATAAATCCGACCAAACTATTGCAAAAGTAGTAGCTTTGACCAAAGATGAATTTCGTAAACTTAATATTTCAAATTATCAGTTTGTATTGGTTAATGATTGTTCACCTGATAACGGTAAAACGATAAGTCAGTTAAAGACGCTCGCACAAAATGACGACACAGTGACAGTTATTGATTTAGCAAGAAATGCGGGTCAGCATAATGCTGTAATGGCAGGATTAAATTATGCTGCGGGCGATTATATTTTATGTATGGACGATGATATGCAAACCCATCCGTCGCAAATAAAAATACTTTTAAATGAAATATTAAACGGATACGATGTGGTCTATGGATTTTATCCCGAAAAAAAGCACAATAAATTCAGAAACATCGGAAGTAAAATAAATTATTTAACTGTGAGACTTTTAATAGGAAAACCCAAAAGTTTAAAATCATCCAGTTTTTTCATTATGAAAAGCTTTATAAAAGATTACATTATAAATTATAATTGCAGCTATTCGTATTTACCGGGATTAGTCCTTCGAACGACTAAAAATATTTCCTGTGTTCCCGTAAAACATTTCGAAAGAGAAGTCGGTAAATCAGGTTACACATTTAAAGCATTGCTAAAGTTATATTCAAATATTTTAGGCTTTTCTGTTGTACCGTTAAAGCTGTGTACATATTGCGGATATATTGTTTCGGGGTTGAGTATGTTAGGCGCAGTTGTAGTTTTAATTGAAAAACTGTTTGTAAACACCGGTATGGCTATGGGTTGGCCCTCTACGATAATTATTATCTGTTTTATGTTCGGTTTGAGTTTTATATTTTTAGGGCTGATTGGGGAATACATAGGCAGAATGTTTATGTCATCAACCAATACACCGCAGTATGTTATAAGAGAAGTATATCACGGGGAAGAAAAATGAAAAAATTACTTATTTTGGGAGCGGGTATTTACCAAGTTCCGCTAATAAAAAAAGCTAAAGAAATGGGTATTTATACCATTGTTGTAAGTATACCCGGAAATTATCCCGGCTTTAAAATTGCTGATAAAATTTATTATGAAAATACCGTTGATTACGAAGCTGTATTGCAAATAGCAAAAGAAGAAAAGATAGACGGCATAGTTACAACCGGAACGGATGTTGCCATAATAACGGTCGGTTATGTTTGTGATAAATTGGGATTAAAAGGCTTGTCGTTAAAATCCGCCAAAATAGCAACAAATAAACTTGAAATGAAAAAGGTATATGAAGATTACGGAGTTACAACGGCTCGTTTTAGGCAAACGAGTTTTGATTTAAACGAAATCAAAGCCGCTATGAGTCAACTTAATTTACCTTTGATTTTTAAGGCTGTCGATACATCGGGAAGCAGAGGAATTGTAAAATTTGATGAAAATTCGGATTTATCAAAATGTATTGATATAGTAAAATCGGCAACCAAACTTGATTATTTTATAATAGAAGAATTTATCGAGGGAACTGAGTTCGGCGCACAAGCTTTTGTTCTGGGCGGAAAGGTGCAATTCGTACTGCCCCACGGTGATTATGTTTTTGTTAATGATACGGGTGTTCCCGTCGGTCATTTTGCTCCGTACGATTTATCCGACGAAATTATAAATGACACAAAAATACAAGTGCAAAAAGCGGTTGAAGCAATGCAGCTTGACAATTGCGCATTAAATGTTGATTTTATATTGTCTGACGGTAAGGTTTATGTTTTGGAAGTCGGCGGAAGATGCGGCGCAACCTGCTTGGCTGAACTCGTTTCAATTTATTACGGATATGATTATTACGAAAAAATAATTAATGTTTCAATCGGCGTTGATGAAGATTTCAGTTCCAATCAAAAAAATCCAAACGCAAGCCATTTGATTATGAGTGAAAAGACAGGTAAAATAATAAGTCAAAATTATACAGGCAGTGATGAAAATGTCTTGGATGTTCAATTTGATTATTGTCCGGGTGATAAAGTGAGAAAATTCAGTGTCGGCCCCGACAGAATAGGTCACATAATAACAAAAGGCAAAAATCTCGAAGAAGCTGTAGAAGTTTTGGACAAGGCTATGAGCAATATAAAAATTGAAGTGGAGTAACGGAGCGGCATAAAATAATGAATAATTTTTTAAGCAAGAAAAGAAATTTGTTTTTTGTGGCTTTTTTGCCATATTTATTGAAAGCTTTTCATCAGTATTTTTAAAACTCGCCGGCATGCAGGATGGCTTTAATCTCAAGTACCTGTTTTACTTTGGATGTGCAGTGGCAGTAATGGCAATTTATGCCGTTATATGGCAGCTTATATTAGAGTATATGCCTTTAACAACAGCTTATATGAGAAAAGGTGTTTCTTATATAATGGTTTTTGTTTGGGCTGTTGTTATTTTCAAGGAAACGTTAACCGTTTTTAATATTATCGGAATGATCATCATTTTTATTGGAATGGCGGTGAGTTTTTCAGATGAAAAGTAGTAGTTGTTTATTGTATCTGTTTTCTGTTTTTATCGCAGCGTTTTCACAAATTCTGTTAAAAAAGCAGGCGAATAATCATTACGAAAGTTTTATACGAAAATTTTTAAATGTAAGGGTTATTGTGGCATATGCGCTGCTGTTTGTATCATTGGTGCTGAATTCAATTGCATTGGGAGATATGAACATATCGCTTGTTCCGTATATAACAGCAACATCATTCTTTTGGGTAATGATTTTGTCGTTTTTCTTTCTGCATGAAAAGCCCGGTTCTCGAAAAATTATTGGAGTAATAATTATTTTTGTTGGTATTATTGTGTCAAGGATAAGTATTTAAGTGTAGGTTGTGTGTATAATTTGCATTATAGATTACATAATTAAGTCTGAATGAATTCGATATGGAGAAAGGAAAAAAGTATTATGTTTATTGAATGGATGGAATACAAATTAAAGAATTGTCTGATATTGGTATACCTAATTTCATTAAAACATCACAACCTTTTTGATGCTGACAAAATTAAGAAAATACAAAACCGAAAAATAAGGCAGATGATGAGATGTGCCTATGAGATTCCACTATATAGAAAAAAATTTGAACAAGTACATATGACGCCGGAAGACTTTAAATGTGCTGAGGATTTGAAAAAATTTCCATTGTTGACAAAGCAAGAAATTAGGGAGTGGATTGAACCGGAGGTTAGGAATAATCCGAAAAAATTTAAATATTGGAAAAAATACACAACAAGCGGTTCAACAGGAACGCCATTAATGGTTGTTGGCTCTCCTAAGGAAGACGCAATCCTTTCAGCGAACTGGCTTCGTATAGCTTGTGTTAACGGAATTAATCCGATTTTTGACAAAACAATGGCGTTGAAAGATCCTCAGATTATTAAGCAAAGGAACGGTAAAGATAGTATTTTTCAAAAATTTGGAGTTTGCAGGAGAACCTGTGTTTCATTTTTGGCTGATGGAAAAACTATTCTTGATGCCATAAACAGTGAAAAACCGGATTTTCTTTATATTAACAGATCTAAGTTGGTTCAAACATTGATGTACGTACAGGAAAAAGGTCTTGAAATATATGAACCCAAGCTTGTTTCAGTCGTTGGAGAGGGAATAGACAAAAATTCGGAAGACTTAATTAACAAATATTTTTCAAATGTTATAAATGCTTCATATGGTTTAATGGAAACAGGTGCATGTTCATTTACGCTTAAGGGCGATTATAAGAGATATTATTTTACAGGAGATACGCACGTAGTTAATATTTACAACAGTTCAGACAATGAAAACGGAAGAATTGTTGTTACTAATTTGTTTTTCAAGAAGTATCCAATTATTAATTATGATACATTGGACAGTGCAAGTACAGGGCAAGAAGCAGGTGTGCCTTATATGGAAAACATTTGCGGAAAGTTCAATGATATGCTGCATTTTGCCGACGGCAGTGATGTTGATTACCATTCCTTTTATTCTGTTATGGAAAAGAGAAATGATATTTTGCAGTTTAGAATTGTTCAGAAAAGTTTTTATCAAATAGAAATACATCTTGTAAAAAATAATGAAAAAGCATTATTAAGTAATGAAAAAATATCCCACGAAATAGAAAGCGCAATAAGAGGCATCATAAGAGATCAAAAAGTTAATTATGATTTCATTTGGCATGATGAGTTGGAACCTGATGACAACGGAAAAAGGCGTTTTATAATCAGCGAGGTGAAGTGATGTCTTGTATAAACTTTTTGGGTGATGTGTATATGCCGACAGACAATTGGGAATCGTTTAATATTCCATCACCCTATGTATTTAATTTGGAGTACGTTCCTGACGGAGCAAATTATAGACCGGTCACAAATAAAATAAATTTGTCAGGTTCTTCAAAATTTGCAAAGCTTGAAAATAAGCCTGTGGCAGTAAACATCGCCAATAACCATATTATGGATTTCAGCGAAGATGGTTTTGAACATACAATTTCATGCCTGACCGAGAATGGTATCAAGTATTTTGGTGCAGGGAGTGCTGATGATAATTATAATAATCCGTGTATGATTAGCGTGGATGGTAAAAATATTGCTTTGCTTGGTTATTCGGATGTGTATCACAGTCTGGAAAGTACACATACATATTATCAGGTGGCAAGACCTACGTCGGAACAAATTCAAAAGGACATTAATATATGTAAAAATCAGAAAGCAGATTGTATTATTGTAAATGTCCATTGGGGAAGAGAAGAACGCCCATGGTACAATAAACGGCAGGAAGCATTGGGACATTGCTTTATAGATGAAGGTGCCGATATAGTCATTGGGCATCATACACATTGCATTCAGCCGGCAGAGATTTACAAAGATAAATATATATTCTATAGTTTGGGAAACTCATATTTCCCGGATATTCATGTACCGTCTTATTATAATGACGAGGGAAAACCGGAATTTGTAATGCACAAAAGGCATAGAAAATACGGAAGAGAATCGTTAAGTGTTGTGTTTGATGTTCAAAACTGTTCTGTCAAAGAAATAAATAAGTGTGAATTTAAGAATGGCTGCATAAACAGAAAAAAACAAATCGATTTTACACAAGCGATAAATCCTATCTATAGTAATAAATTTATAAACTCGATGACCGGATATATAAGGCAATTGATAATCTTGATATCCGGCAATATATTTGTAGATGGAAAACTGTTGAATTATAAAGCGTTTCTTAAGGAATTTGATTTTATAGCTTCGAGATTAAGAAAAAGAGGCTGACAATTAATTACTACAGTTTTATTTTATAATAATTTGTTTTGAACAAAAGGGAGTTAATAATGAAAAAATTTCTAAATAATTATTATTACATATTGCTGCCGATATTTTTAACAGCTTTTTTTCTTATAGTTTGTCCAAGTTATTTTTTTATTTCTGATGACGCGTCTATGTATGAAATTGCAAACAGTTTTGCAACAAATGAGCATAGTGAGTTTTTAGTTTTCATTCATGTAGGATACGGTTACATCTTAAGATTTTTGTACACATTGTTGCCAAGCATTAATTGGTATTCAATAATGTATTTGGTTGCTTTTAATATTTGCTTTATAACATTGTTTAAAATTGTTGCGGATTATGAATCACCGATTTATGCAATAGGGCTTGTGGCTTTTTGCCAGGGCTTTTTATACATAAATTTAACATTTACAATTTTGGCTTTTTTGTGCGTTGCCACAGGAATATTATGGACAATTCACAAGGTGAAAAAAGTAGATAAAAACAGTATCGGTAATTTATTATATTCCTTTTTTCTTATTCTTATGGGCTTTGGTTTCAGAAGAGGTTACAGTATACTGATTGTTTTACTGTTGCTTTTTGTTCCGCTTTATTTCTTTTCAATTATCCGCAAAAGAAATTCCGTTATTTCCGTATTAGTTGTTTTTTGCATGATACCTGCTTCTTTCGGAATATTGACTGCAACGCAGAATTTATATGTGTCAAATGTAATTACGGAAGAATCTTATTTTACACAGTTTAATGAATATAGATCGGCGGTTACTGACAGCGGACAAAATGATTACGAAGAGCACGCAGAAGAATATGCGGCATTAGGACTAACTGAAAATGACATTTATTTGGCTTCACGCTTTATGTATGCAGATAAAAATGTATTTTCTGCCGAAAATATAGAAGGTATTGTAGAAGCTCGTGACATCGGCGATTCATATAATTTGAATGTTCTCTCTGTTGCAAAGCAAATGGTAACAAATAAGTATGTTTTTGCTTTCGCTTGTTTTGCTTTGCTTATGTTTATTATTTGCAAGGGGCAAAGATTTGAAATATTTTCAATTGCATTTACCGCAATGGTTGCACTTTTATATTTATTTGTTTGTCAAAGACCGAGAGGGCAAGTGCTTTATCCGATTATAGTTTGTACTGTATTGATGCTTTTATATAGTGCTATGATTAAATTTAAAGGTAAGGCTCTGATTAAAGATTGGAAAAAAGAAAAACTTAATAAACTTATGTGTGTTGTATTTTCTCTTGCTTTGGTGTTTAATGTCGGTTTAAGTTATAAAGATTTTAATACTAACGGTAACTCTTCAAGAGACAGTAACTTTGAAAGCATATATGAATATATTGAAAATAATACCGAATATTTATATTTGTATTGCCATGGCTTTTTACACGATGCACAAATGCCGAGTAAAAAAATATCATTATTAACATCTGAAAAATCAACGCTACCGTTATACTATATATCCGGTGATTGGATTATATATACACCGTATTGGTACGATATGCTTGAACAAATAGGACTTGAGGATTATTACGAATGTCCGTTCAAAGCCGTTTTGGAAGAAAACGCAGTAGTAGTATCTAAATTAGAATTAGAAGAAGAAATGGACGCAATATGTACGTTTCTTAATGAACATTACGATATGAATGTAACTTACGAACTTATTGATGTCACGAACAATGATAATGTTGGTATTTACAGATTTGTTAATAATTAAAAATTTTAGTATTTTTAATGTGTTTTAACGACAACTCAACCAAGGATAGCAGGGACGGTTAATCCGTCCTTGTTGTTTTTTATATGGTATTTT